>PNJC01000031.1 GCA_002878215.1 Hydrogenobaculum sp.
CCTATTGGTAAAAGCTTCATAATATGATTATAGCATTATTTATTTTAGGTTTTTAAAAGCCAAAAAACCTTTTGATAGCTTAATTGGTTTATAGCCTAAGTGTTCTAAAGGTTTGAGGTCTTCATTTTCTCCTAAGACAAGAAACACATATTTGTTTGATAGTCTTTCCATTGTTTTTACTATGTCAATAGGTTTGCCAAAAGCCCTTTCTATAGTAGATTCAAATGTTTTGTCTAAGCGAGTGGCATCTTTGCACAATACTTCATAATGTAATCCAAGCTTTATTTTTATATGCTCCAAAAAGGCACATTTTTTTGCAACAACTTCTACTAAACTGACTTTTAGATTGTTATCAAGGATAGAAAACACCACGCCTAAAAAACCAGCTCCAGCCCCTATATCTGCTATCTCTTTTATATCAAAATCTTTTACTTTGTAAAATATCTCTTCAGCATCTTTTATATGTCTTTCAAAAATCTTTGATTCATCGGCTTTTGATATGAGTTTATGTACTTTGTTCCACTTTAGAATTTCATTTATGTATATTTCATACGCTTTATCTCTATTCATAAGTTAATTATAAAATATGCTATAATATATAGCTTGAAAACTTTCTATAGAAGGAGTGATTGTTATGAAAAGAGTTAGTGTTGAGCTTTTAGAAAGAGAAGCTTCTACAAAAAGTGATAAAAAGGGCAAAAGGAAAGAAGGGTTTGTGCCTGTGGAAATCTACGGCAAAGGTGTCCAAAATATACACGCTTACATGAGAATAAAAGATTTAGCGGCTATGCCTCACGGTACTACATTTTTGATAGAGGCGAAGCTTGGCAACGAAGTATTACCTTGTCTGTTGAAAGATGTTCAATATGGATGGCTCGGTGATAATCCGATACATGTAGATTTATATAATATATCAAACGTTACAGAGACCGATGTAGAGGTGCCTCTTGAGTTTGTTGGTACTCCAAAAGGTGTGGAGCTAGGCGGTACCCTTGAAATACATCTTCACAGTATAGAGTTAAAGGTAAATCCAAGAGAAATACCAGATAAAATAACGGTGGATATATCAAATGTGGGTCTTGGCGGAGTTTTGCACGTTAAAGATCTGAATATACCTACAAATTGCAAATTGATGGAAGACCCAGAAGAGGTGGTGTTGGTAGTGGCAGAACCAGAAGAAGCTAAAGAAGGCGAAGAAGAGCAAGCTCAAGAAGCTGCTACCAAATAATGATAAAAGCCTTAGTGGGACTCGGGAACCCGGGTCCCAAATACAAAGATACAAAGCATAACATAGGATTTAAAGTAATAGATGAAATAACTTTTAAATTACATCTCAAAAACCCAATTGAAAAATATATGTCTTTGGTTTTTCACATAAAAGAAAAAGATATATACCTTATAAAACCGCAAACCTTTATGAACAACTCAGGTATAGCCCTAAGGCAGTTTGTAGAAAAAACAAAGATATTGCCCAGTGATATACTTGTAATATACGATGATATGGATTTGCCAATTGGCACCATAAAGTTAAAACCAAGCGGTGGTTCTGGAGGTCATAACGGAGTGGAATCTATTATAAAAGAGTTGAGAACTCAAGATTTTCCAAGGTTAAGAATAGGGATAGGAAGACCGGCTTCAAAAGAAGATGTGTCTCAGTATGTTTTAAGTCCTTTTGAATACAAAGATACACCCATTGTAAAAAAGACCATAGAGAAAGCCAGTGAATGCGCTCTAAGAAGTTTAGAAGAACCTCTTGAAAACGTAATGACTTTATGCAATACAAAAAGCTTATAAACTTTTTGCCTATCGTAGTTTTTTCCTTATCACAGCTAAGCTGCTCTTCTATAACGTCTACGGTAAACTACGAAGCCTATAAGCTCGGTATAGAAAAATCCAAAGCTCCTTTAAAATATCTTGCAGATAGAATGGCTTATCACACATGTCCTACTTTTGAAGTATACAACAAGACCTATACTATACCTGTGGTGGCTGTGATGACTTATGTAGATTCAAACAACATAAACTATACGAGTGCTTTGGGTAAAACCCTCACAGAGCTTTTTAAAGATGCTCTTATAAGAGAATGTAAAGTTAGAATTATAGAAATAAATCTTTCCAAGTATGTGACGGTAAACTCCCACGGTGATGTGGCTCTTTCTTCTGATGTAAAAGATCTAAGGACAAAATTTAAAACCTCATACATATATCAAGGGATGTATACGTTGACAAGGCATCAGCTTATAGTATACACTAGGCTGATAAACGTAAGAACAGGCAACATAGATAAAGCTTATACCGATGAGATACCAGCCAACGATGAAATAAGAGAACTCCACGATGAATAGTGGCTATTTTGATTGATTTCCAAAAAACTTTTTATAAAGTGTTATATTTACAAACATTATAGAAGTATATATGAAAAACGGTAAACTGATAAAGGAAAGCTCCCATAAAAAACTTGTAAGCGCCGTAGCTATAGAAGAAGCGCTTAATCTTGATATTTGATTTAGGCTAAAAGCCCTTGCCATTTCAGATATATCTATCATTTCACTCATCATAGATTGTTGTATTGGTAGTGCAAGCACCCTAAAAGATGGATAAAGACTGTAAAGCACCAAATCTATATATAGGTTTTTTACAAGAGGCATAAAAAGTATTATAATGGCACCGGCAAGTCTTGTAAGTATTATGCTTTTAAGATTGCCAAAATGTTTATACAAAATGTTAGCAAGAAGAGGTGAAAAAGAAGCTAAAACGCCAGCTAAAAAGGCCCAAGATGCCATATCCGATTTTTTTATGTGATAAACTATTATGAAAAATGGAATCAAAAATGGTGTTATAAGCCCTTGGGAAAATCCATTTAGAAAGCCTACCACAGAAAATTGACCTATGGTTTTTTTACTGTTTAGCGTGTCCAATCTACCCTTTTTATGGTATGAATCTATTGGTATTATAAAAAGTATGCCCAATAACGAGACCCAAAAAGCCACTAAAAATGCTTCTTTGTTGCTTGGAATAAACTTCATCAAATAAGCGCCGAAAGCCCCAGATATACCTGTTAGAAAAGTAAATACCGAATAAGCAAACACTCTTTTTTCCTTTGGTATTATATCTGTAGCCAAAGCGTTTACTGCAGGCATTATAGCACCACCCACTCCACCACTCATCAAAGAACCGGTAGCAGAATACCCGCCTAAGACAGCGCTTAAAAAAGCCACTATATAAGAAGGCTCTAAATATAAAAGCAAAGCGCTCAAGGGTAAAAGTAAAGATATCAATATAACGGCGTTTTTCCTATGCCAAACGTCTGCTATTACACCGCCAAATACAGATATTAAAGCGGCAGAAATCGTAGCCAATGCGTATATAAGGCCTAAGTATCCTATGCTTTTATGAAAATCTTTCAAGATAACATAAGGAAATGCTATTGTGATAATACCACCAGCAATACCTCTTAAAACTCTGAATATAGAAATATAAGCTATGTTTTTATACATTTAAGCCATATCTTTGAACTCTTTAAATATGTAAAGAGCATCGTGAGGTCCAGGTGAAGCTTCTGGATGAAATTGCACAGAATAATAGGGGATATTTTTATGGCCCATACCTTCTATGGTGTTGTCCAATAAATTAATATGTGTGATTTCCATAAAATCTGGCAAATCTTCTACAGCGTAGTTGTGGTTTTGAGATGTGATTACTATTTTCTTGCTTCTTAAATCTTTAACTGGATGATTGGCTCCATGATGCCCAAACTTTAACTTGTAAGTTTTTGCTCCAATTGCCAAAGCCATTATTTGATGGCCAAGGCATATTCCAAATACAGGCTTTTTCCCAAAAAAATGTTTAGCTATGCTTATGCCGTTTAGCACGTTCGCTGGGTCTCCAGGGCCATTTGATAGAAATACCGCGTCTGGGTTCATGGCTTCTATATCTTCTTTCGATGTGTATGCTGGTACTACGGTGCAGGTAATATCGTTTTCTACTAGATACTTTATTATGCTTTTTTTGATACCAAAATCTACCAATACAAAGTGTTTTGAGCTTTTATAGGCGTGAATTGTATAAATCTTATCCGTGGTTACTTCAGACACCAAATCAAGAGAAGATATGTCTTTGACCATTTTTACTTTATCGTATATGGTTTTGGGCGTTAAATCTAAAGTGGATATAAACCCTCTGGTAACGCCTCTTTCTCGTAGTATTTTTACCAAAGCCCTTGTGTCTATGTTTGATATTCCTACTATGCTGTGCTTTTCAAGGTAAGAAGATAGTGTAGAAATAGATGTGTGATTGCTGTCTATTCTTGATATTTCCCTTACCACGAAACCTGCAACTTTTGGAGAATCTGACTCCACATCGTCGTTGTTTACACCGTAATTTCCTACTTGTGGGTTTGTCATTACTACTATTTGGCCTTTATAAGATGGGTCTGTTATAATCTCTTGATAACCTGTGATGGCAGTGTTAAATACCACTTCTCCAAAACATTCCCCGGTTTTGCCAAAGGATTTGCCTATAAAATATGTACCATCTTCAAGACACAAGATTGCTTTCATTAAAAGCTTATTATAACATAGTATCTTTTTCTAAAAGCTTTAAAACAATATAATATATATCATTAAGTATATCTGTAAAAAGTTTATACTTTTTTTATAAAGTTACGATATAATATATATAGCTTGACAAAGGCAGTATTAGATGCTATACTTTAGTTAAAGGAGGAGAAAGCTATGAATAAGTTTCTTACAATGCTGGCGCCAGCCATAGGATTGGGGTTCATGCTCTATGCCGCAAGTGCACACGGAAATGAAGGCGCAGGTGTGTACGCGAACCCAGAACCAAACACCTGTAACGATGGTGCCTATTGGATTACATGTATTGACATCAACAAAATTAAAGCTCTTGGTAAAGAAGAGCACAAACCAGCCCCACCACCTCCACCACCTCCTCC
>PNJC01000115.1 GCA_002878215.1 Hydrogenobaculum sp.
CAAGCTTAGAGCCAATGGCAACTTTGATAGTAGGGGCGTTGGTTAGCCTTGTAGTACTTTCTATTATGCTTCCAATAGTAGATATAGCCTCTTCTGTACATTAAAAAGTTTCATCGTTATAACTATATGATAAAATTCATTGATAATATTTCAAATTTTTGTTATAATACCAATATGGTTAACGCTATGGGAAAAACAATAAAGCAATTACAAAAAAGGAAAATGCGCAAAAGTTGGTTCATCACTAACATATTCTCTGCCTTGTTGGCTCTAACATTTGGAACAGCTCATGGGAAGGAAAACAACAAACATTTCAACAACGTGGTGACGCTAAACTTCCAAGACCAAAGTATAGACGATATAGCTCAGTTCATGTCAAAGCTCACCGGTAAGACTATAGTAGTAGGAATAAACGGAAATGTCCCCAAAATAACCGTTAGCTCTAAAAAACCAGTAAGCGTAGAAGATGCTTGGCATCTCTTCTTAACAAGTTTAGCTTTAGATGGATACACTGTTGTAAAATATAAAAACTTTTACAAGATCGTACCAATAAAAGAAGCTACATCTTTTAGCAGTAGCGTCACCAAAAAAGCCTTCTTAAGCCCATCCATAGAAACCTACATATACTTTGCCCACACAAACGCCCAAATACTTTTAAACGCTGTAAGACCTTTTCTAAGTCAATATGGAAACGCCACCGTGTATATGCCTTCAAACGCCCTCATAATATCTGATATAGGGGTTTCTGTTGATAAAATCCAAAAACTTTTAAAGAGTATAGATATACCAAATTTAGCTTTTAGCTTAAAAATGTATAAAACAAAGGACACAGACGCTGTGGTAAAAGCCCTAAGCCCATTGGCAAACCCAGTAAGCCAAAAGTTCGGTATACCTATGGTTGTGTCTTCTGTTCAGAAAAGACATTCAAAAAGCGGTTTTGTTTTGGTTTACGCTCCAAAAGCTATGCAAGCCTCTATAAAAGAAATTATACATAAAATAAATAAAAGTGCATATCACTTTAGAAGACATTATTATGTTATACCGCTTCAAAACGCCTCTGTGGGAGAGATGGCAAAAACCCTTGCCAGTCTTTTTGGAAGTGCAAGCGCCATATCTTCTACTATAAAAAGACCAACTCCAACCCTAACTGGTATGCAACCAAACGGCCCTCAAACCCAACCTCAAAATATAACTGTTAATCCAACAAATATTGTATCATCCAACACCCCCATAGGCTCAATATCTCTTTCCGATGGCACAAGAATAGGTTTTGACAGGGCCACAAACAGCGTCATACTTTATGCTACAAAATCCCAATACGAAAATCTAAAAAACCTTATAAAAAAACTGGACGAAAAACGCATTCAAGTTTTGATAGCAGCCTCTGTAGTAGAGGCAAACCTTACCAAACAGCTAACCACCGGAGTAAACTGGCAAGCTTTGGGTAAAAACGGCGGTATAGGATTTAACCCAGCATCACTACAAACCATATATCAAGGGCTTTTATCTGGAAACTTTGTAGTAGGTGTTACAAGCTCAAATAGCATAAGCGCAAACGTAAGCGGTAGCACAATTATATTTCCCGATTTAGCAGTATTTTTAAGCTTGTTAGAGCAAGGAAACGGTTTTAAGATCATATCAAACCCAAAAGTGCTAACCCTTGATAACGAAGAGGCGATAATAAAAGAGGCTCAAGTATACCCATACGTAACCGGCACACAATACAACATCAACGGATACCCAATATTGACATACGACTATAAAGATATAGGCTTAGAACTAGATGTTATACCCACAGTATCAAAAGACAACATAAGGCTTGGCATAAATCTAAATCTTCAAGACATTACAGGTTTTACAAATACAAACGTAGCCGGTCAAACAGTCCCAATACCTATTACCACGGATAGGGTTTTAAACTCTGAAGTGGTGGTCAAAAGCGGTCAGACAGTAATACTAGGAGGATTGGTAAGCAACAACACAATAAAAAATATTAGCGGAATACCAATTCTTCAAGATATACCAGTGCTTGGAAACTTATTCAAATACCAAAACAGAGAAAACAAAAAAAGTACCCTCTTTATATTTATAACACCTTATATCATAAAAAGCCCAGAACAACTAGCCAAAATTACAAAAGCAAACGAAGCAATAGCTCACAGGATATACGAAAGCGTTAAAAAAGCAAAATATTGATATATATCATATAATCTTTAGAGTTTTAATGTTATCTTAAAATGACGATATATGTATTATGGGTACTAAAAGCTTGAAAAACTACTTAATAAAAGGCTTTGGTATAGGGCTTTTAGGAATACTATTTAGCTCTTGCAGCGCTGAGATTACAAACGCTTCTTTGTATGGAAACAACTACGCTTACAAAAAAGCAACATACAACAAACTAATCATCAATTATCATCCTATTTATGGGAACAACCCTCAAGCGTTAAACCTTATATACACTAATGATGTTAAAAAATATATAAACTATTTCGTATACCAAGACAGAGGCTTTATAGAAAGAGGCATAGAAAAAGCCATTTACTACTCTCCTATAATATTGCCAATACTTAAAAAATACAACCTTCCATCAGATTTTATATACCTTCCCATCATAGAAAGCGGATACAATCAATATTCTGTATCAAGTACTGGAGCAGCCGGCATATGGCAGCTAATGCCTCAAACGGCTAGAGATTATGGGCTTGTGGTAAATAACCAAATTGACGAAAGATTTGACATTATAAAGTCCACAGAAGCGGCGGCTCATTATCTCAGCGATTTATACAATCAATTTGGAGATTGGAACAAGGTTTTGGCCGCTTACAACTGCGGTCCTTATTGTGTATCGTCGGTGTTTAAAGAAGACCCCCAAGGAAGTTTTTGGGCCTTTAAAAATTCATTCCCACCAGAAACTCAACAATACGTACCGAAATTTTTAGCGCTTTTAGACATCATAAAAAATGCAAAATACTTTGGTATAAAAATAAAGAAACAATACTTTAACTATACGCTTCACATATATAGACCAGATTCCCCGCAAGAGCTTAAAAACATAGCTTTAGCCTACAACGTAAACTACTACCTCTTAAAAAGATTGAACCCTCAAATAAGACAAGATGTAGTACCAGCCGGTGGATACGTTTATATACCATCGTTTGGAAAACCTAATTACGAAGAAGCTTATACAAAAGATTCCATAAGAGGGTTGATAGCTGGTGAATAACCAAAGCATAGATATCTTCATACTAGCTGGTGGCCAAAGCAAGAGGTTTAAAGAAGATAAAACGCTTTTTTTACTAAACGATAAACCTATGGTAGAACATGTATTTGAAGTATTGTACAGCTTTTCAAAAAATATATATATAGTTTCTAAAAATCCAGAGAAATACTCGTTTATAAAAAATGCAATATCCATTAAAGATATAATAGATATCCAAAATCCACTAAGCGGCCTTTATACAGCATGCGCTTATACAGAAAAACCATTTTTGATAGTTGGTGCAGATATGCCTTTTATACAAAAAGAATTGATAGAGTATATGCTAAAATCTCACAAAAAAGAAGCAACGGTATTCAAAATAAAAGGTTTTTTTGAACCGCTTTTAGCCATCTACAGTCCTTCAACAAAGGATAAGATAAAATATTGCATAGAAAACAACAAAGGGTCTTTTCAACAACTTTTAAATATGCTTGATTTAAACATATTAACTGAAGAACAAGCGAAAAAAATAGATAAAGAGCTTAAATCTTTTATAAATATAAACACAAAGGAAGACATTCCAACGTTTATATAATATTAGTCATTGACTAGTGCTCATAAAAAATTAATTTTTGTTAAAAGCTTAAAACGGAGGTAAAAAACATGAAGTTAGAACCAAAAAACCATCTTAAACCGTCAAATCTAAACGGTATATCAAATGAACAGATAGAGCCTCACTTTGAAGCTCACTACAAAGGTTATGTAGCCAAGTTTAACGAAATTCAAGATAAGTTGGCTGATTTAAACTTTTCAGATAGGTCAAAGGCCAACCAAAACTACTCAGAGTATAGAGAGCTAAAAGTAGAAGAAACCTTCAACTATATGGGCACTGTCCTGCACGAGCTTTACTTTGGCCATCTTACCCCAAAAGGCGCACCTTCAGAAGCTCTAAAGAAAAAGGTGGAAGAAGATTTTGGCTCTTGGGATAATTGCGTAGCAGAGTTAAAAGCAGCAGGTATCGCTTTTAGAGGATGGGCTATGTTGGGCCTTGATATATTCTCAGGCAAACTTATGATAAATGGCCTAGACGCTCACAACGTATACAACCTCACAGGCTTAATTCCTCTTATAGTACTTGACACCTATGAGCACGCTTACTATGTAGACCAAAAGAACAAGCGCCCACCTTATATAGATGCATTTTTAAACTCATTAAACTGGGACGTGATAAACGAAAGATTTGAAAAAGCTATAAAAGCTTATGAAGCCTTAAAAGGTTTTTGTTGATAGGAGGTATAGCCTATGGCTTTACCAACGGTAGAAGAAGTAGAAGAAGCGTTAGACGAAATAAGGCCAGCCTTAAGATTTGACGGCGGAGATATAGAGCTTGTAAGCATAGAAGAGGACGGGACTATTCTTGTAAGGCTTATGGGAGCTTGCTCAGGTTGTGGTATGTCCACTCTCACACTTAAAGCAGGCGTAGAAAGAGCCCTTAAGCAAAAGTTCCCGGATATAAAAGAGGTGAAGGATGTAAACGCAGACTTAGGATTTAGTTTTGGCTTTTAAAAGCTTAAAAACTTTACTTTTAGCTACTTTATTAGCAAGCTATTCTTTTGGATTTGAGATAAAGCAAGGCCAGCAAGATGTTATGGCTGGCCTCAAACTTCAAATATTTGCTCAAAAAGACGGCG
>PNJC01000057.1 GCA_002878215.1 Hydrogenobaculum sp.
TAGAGGAGGATATAATAAACTCTTTGTATCAAAAGCTAAGCACAGCCCTTGAAAAATTATTGAAGAATAAGGATTTTAACAAAGATTTATTAGAATATCATGTTAAAAACGGTATAAACGTAGTGTGGGCAGGAGCTATTTTAGAAGATGATATTAAAAAAGCCAAAGAAGAGGTGGATAAAACCCTTGCTTATATAAAAAGTTCCACAGAGCCAGAAAGCAATTTGATAGAAGGTATAGAGCTTTTGGGAAAAGACAACAACCTTTATTATGAAGAAAACTATATAGAGTTTTTAGAAAATCAAGAAAACATTGGATATAAGCATCTTGCTGGAGCTTATATGTGTAGTCTGTGTGGTATGAGAGGGGTTTTGGGGGCAACGGTGGAAGACCCAAAAGGTAAAGGATTTTGGAAATCTATAGAAAAGAGTCCTTTGCTTGATGCTTCAGAGCGCTTGTGCGGTTTTTGCCTTGGTAAGAGGATATACGAATACAACAAAGAAAGCAAATTTGAGTCGGTGGTAAATTTTGCTTTAAGAGAATACAGCGACGAAGCATATGAAAAATTACTGGCTTTAGTTAAAAAATACAATGTTGAAGACATACAGCATGTATATCCAGAGTATTTGGAAGAAAGGAAAGATATTAAAGAGGAGTTTGAAAACTTTTACAAAGAGTATGGAAAACCAAACAAATACTACGCTCTTATTATGCTGGACGGGGATTATATGGGGCAAAAGGTAGATGAAGCTTTTGAGTCTTTAGATGAGATAAAAAAGTTTACAAACAAGCTATCTTCTTACGGGGATAAGTTTAAAAAGATATTGGAACATCAAAAGGGCAAGGTGATATACACCGGTGGGGATGATTTGCTTGCTATAAGTCCAAAATCCAACGCTTTGGGCGTATATAAAGAAGTGTGTGAAAGTTTTGATCTATCTACTATGAGCGGTGGTATCGTGATAGCCCACTACAAGCTACCTCTTAACTATGTCTTAGAAGAGCTTAGAAAAGCTGAAAGCCTTGCAAAATCACTCGGCAAGGAAGGAGTTTATATAAAGTATGTCAAACACTCTTATTCTTCTTCGGGTGCTTTTATAAAAAAAGATATGATAGAAGATTTTCTAATGGTAGTTGACATAATGAAATCTGAAGATTTCCCAAACACTTTCGTATCACAGCTTTATGCGCTTTTAATACCTTATATGGACAACCAACAAAACGATGCAAAGCTAATGGAAAATCTCATAAATTATCTTTTAAACAAGAAAAAATTTAAAAGAAAAGAAGAGTTTAAAAAGCTGTTGTATGAAAGCACGTTGTTTGATATCAAAAATCCTAAGGATTTGATAGATAAGCTAAAAGTGGCTAAATTTCTGGCAAATCAGGGAGAGTAGCGATGATTTTAACTGCTTACGATGTTTTTATATTTGCTAAAGGTATTGATTTTGAAAAGCAAGAAGAAAATTTTAGAGAAGGAAGGTTTTTCTTAAATCCTATACCGTTTTTAGGGGCTTTCAACAAGATATCAAACAAGAATTTGAATATAAAATTTATATCACTTTTTAAAGATAACAAAGCGTTTTTTAAGCTACCGCTCGATATAAAAAGATTAAAAGAAAAAAAAGATTACATAAGCCCAAAACTTAAAAAAGCTAGCAATATCATCTCAAAAGAACCTATAGAGTATATTCTTGATTACAATACACAGGAAAAGATTCAAGACCCCAACGAATATGTAGATTCAAATATAATGCTAAATTATTTAACTGGTAAAAGCTTGGATATATCGGAAGAAAACATGCTAAAAACATACGAAGAGATAAGAACAGGGATAGAAATAGACAACAACACCAAAACCACTGTAGAGGGGGCATTGTTTACTCAAATTTTTACAAGATTTGATGAAGGCGTAGGAGTGCTTGTAAAGTTTGATGAAGATGTAAATGTAGATTGTATTCCAATAGGTGGAGAGGGTAAAGTGTTTAAAGTAGCGAGCGAAGATATCGATGTTGTAAGATATTTCAACGATGCAAAGGATAGTATAAAACAATACATACTTAAAACGAGCTTTTTCAAAATAATACTTTTAAGCCCTACAAACGGTATACCAAATATAGAAGGGGCTAAACTTATAGCTAAAATGCTTGGAAAGCCTCTTACTTTCAGCGGATGGTTTAGAAATAGACCTACTAGGGTTTTCAAGTTGATGCCGGAAGGAAGCGTTTTTTACTATAAGCTTGAAGACAAAAGTAAATTAGAGCATATTTTTGAAAGATTTTGGTTTAGGCCTTCGTTTTTGGTAAAAGAATACCCTTATTTTGATACTAAAAATACATCTGGGTTTGGTTTAACTACGATAGGTGTTGTAAAAGAGGAGGATATATTATGAAGATAGTAGTCTATCATCAGCTTAATTCTATGCACATAGGTAACGGTTCTTCCCTTGGAGTGGTGGATTTGCCCATCTATAGGGAAGCCCACACGGATTTTCCAACAATCCCTTCTTCAGCTATAAAAGGTGTTCTAAGAGCTGATTTTGAGCCAAAAGACCTAGTTGATACTTTGTTTGGAAATCAAGACAAAGAAGGGGATATCATTTTTACAGATGCTAAAATTGTTCTTTTTCCGATAAAGTCCTTAAAGGGTGTATTTGCTTGGATAACGTGTCCTATGGTTTTAAAGCGTTTTCAAAGAGACACCGGCAAAAGCTTAAATTTAAACCTTGAGCTTTCAGACGATAAAGCTTTGGTGTCTTCTAACGATGTGGTTTTAAATAAAAACGTGATTCTTGAAGAGTTTAGCTTTGAATCCAAATTAGATGAAAGCATTAAAAGCCTGAAAACTATATTTGATAATGTAGATGAAAATAGGATTGTAATTTTACATGATGACGTTTTTAGGTTTTTCGTGAAAAATTATACAGAGATAGTGGCAAGGATAAGTATAGATCAAGAAAAAGGCACGGCTAAAAGTGGTGCTTTGTGGTATCAAGAGCTTACCCCAGCAGAAAGCGTTTATTATGGGCTTTTGATGTCTAGGACAAAAAATAAAGATAATTTGTCAAAGGTAGAGGACTTCATAAGTAAAATAAAAATATTTCAATTTGGGGCTGATGAAACCCTTGGAAGGGGTTTTGCTAAGTTGACGCTTAAGGAGGCTTAAAATGAACAAAACCTTAGAACAACAAAGATCAAAATACGCTTTCGATTGTATATTACACGCAAAAGGAAAAAGCTTTGAATCTGAGTTCTCTTCTCTTGTGGCTAGATTCCCTACGTTGGTCCTTACGAATGGTCTTGGTAATACATTGGCTTATTTGCTTTCCAAGGGAAAAGAACACCACATGATGCTTGTATGTATTATAGCAAGCTGGGTTATGAAAGAGAAATCTCCTATAAAAGACTGTCCAAACGGCTTTAATACCAAAACAGTAAAAGCAAACCAAGGAGATATAATAAAGCACATAGTGTTAGATACCACAGTTCAAGAGTATATTTATTATACAGAAGAAGTTTTGAGACTTGCAAACTGGTTAAAAAGATACGCAGAAGCTATGTTAGAGAAAAAGGAAGAGGTAGGAAATGAGTGAACAACTTTACGCTTTACCTATTAAAAACATAGGGATTTATCTTGGCGGTATTGAAAATATGAAGCTTCTTTTGGATAGGTTTATACCGCTTTTAAAACTAAGTGATAAAAAAGAGATATATGCCGCTGATAAAAGCATAACAGACGCCAAAGAGATCGTGTTTAATAAAATAAATGACCCACGCTTAAAAGATGTATGTGAAAAAGAGATAAAAAGACTAAACGATATATACACTGAAATAGCTCCAAAGCCTATAAGGCTAAAAACAAAATCAAGACTCGTAGTAGGGCTTGGAACATCTTCAGTCCTAGAAGTATCCATGAGGCTTCACCACGTATACGGAGTGCCTTATATCCCATCTTCTGCAATCAAAGGTATTTTAAGAGCTTACAACATACTAAAACTTGTAAATTTTGATATCGAGGCTTATAAAAGAATGGAACAAAACATAGAAAAAGGTAACTTTGACAACAAACATCAAGAGAAAGTAGGAGAAATGTTTGGATATAAAGACCGAAAGGGTAAGCTCATAATACTCGATGCAATACCAGTGCGTTGCCCGACAATAGAAAAAGATATAATAAACGTTCATTACAAAGATTACTATCAAAATAAAAAGCCACCCACCGATGATCAAAACCCCATACCTATAAGTTTTTTAACGATATCAGCCGACACCGAGTTTTATTTTTATTTTAAAAACCCAGAAATTTACGAAAATCTCAAAGAAGACCTAATAAATGCCACTTACTATATGGGTCTCGGGGCAAAGTCAAGCATAGGCTACGGTATTTTTGGTTTGTAAAATTAGAAAATATACTATAATATTATCGTATTTTTGGTTGGCATAAGATCGG
>PNJC01000063.1 GCA_002878215.1 Hydrogenobaculum sp.
CTTAAATCTATGTTGGTTTCTTTTTTAAATTCGGATATGAGCCATTCCATTATACGCTCATCTATGTTGGCACCACCTAAGTGTGTATCTCCATTTGTGGCTTTTACCTCTATAACGCCTTCTCCACCTTCTAGTATAGACACGTCAAAAGTACCACCACCAAAGTCGTATACCAAGATTTTTACATCGGATTGCTTATCAAGTCCGTAAGCTAAAGCTGCCGCTGTTGGCTCATTCAATATCCTTTGGACTTCAAGACCTGCTATAGCTCCCGCGTCTTTTGTAGCTTGACGTTGACGTTCGTTAAAATATGCTGGTACCGTTATAACGGCTTTTGTTATCTTTTCACCAAGGTAGGCTTCGGCAGCTTCTTTTAATTTTTTGAGCACTTGAGCACCTATTTCCTCTGGTCTTACCTTTCTTCCAATGTTTGGTATCTCAAAAGCTGCGTCTTGCTTATCATCTGGGACCACCTTGTAAGATACCCTTTTTGCCTCATCTAACACTTCATCGTATTTTCTACCTATAAACCTTTTAGATTCGTATATGGTGTTTTCTGGGTCTAATACGGCTCTTCTCTTGGCTGGATCACCCACTAAAACTTCCTTTTCTTTTGTATATGAAACTATTGAAGGAGTCAACCTAGCCCCTTCTTGGTTTGCTATAACCACTGGTTCACCACCTATCATTACAGCTACAACAGAGTTTGTAGTTCCAAGGTCTATACCCAATACTTTTTCTGCCATACGTTCTTACCTCCTACTTTAATATACTATTATAATAAAACTTAAGTATAATTTTGTCAAGTTTTTTTAGTATATTTATAACATACTAAAAGCCAAATACTTTAGAACAAAGAGTAAATACTATCTAAGTATTTGTTTTATCAGCTTTTTAGATAAAAGTTGTATAATAAAGTTATGCAAGAAAATTTTGATAAGGAAGAGACCCAAGGACAGGAGAAAGCTAAGCCAGACCTAAGCGCTATATACGTTGGCAAGGAGGCGCTTGAGAAAGCACCAAAAATATACGGTGTTGAGACTGGTGTTGAGGGGCTTGATGATTTGTTTTTCATAGTAGAATCAGAGAAGGGTAAGATTGTAAAAAAGAGTCTAAAAGGTATACCGGCTTATTCGGTAATGAATATAACGGGTGTTTCAGATACCGGTAAATCTCTCATGGTGGAGCAGTTTAGCGTATATCAAGCTCAAAAGGGTAAAAAAGTGGCTTTTATAAGCGTAGAAGCCCCGGCTAACTTTGTAGCGGCATCTTTAAAACTAAGAGCATCGGCTATGGGATACAAGTTTGAAGATTTTGAAAACAACATAATACTTATAGATGCAGCTTCTTCTGATAGGCTTAGAGAAAATATACCTGATCTTCTTGCAACGCTAGCTTACGCTATAAAAACCTACAAAATAAACTTTACAGTGGTAGACTCTATCACTGGGCTTTTCGAAAACAAAGAGATGATGGCAAGGGCAATAGTAAGAAGGATGTTTAACTTCATGAAAAAATGGTATCAGACAGCCCTTTTTGTGTCCCAGAAAAGAAGTGGTCACGAAGAGCTTACCGCCGAAGCAGCGGGAGGATATGCTGTAGGTCATATAGTAGATGGTACTATGGTGCTGGCAAAGGAGTTGGTGGATTCTACTTACAAGGCGAGGCTTTATAAGAAAGAAATAGGTGATATAGTTAGGCTTTTTAGAATAGATGGTTGCAGGATGTCTGGGCACGATACAAAAACGCATTTTTTGGATATCACAGAAACAGGGCTTGTAGTAATAAAAGAGCCCATAGGTAAAAATGTAAAATCTGAAGAGGAGGTATAAATATGATTACGCTAAACGGTGCTTTTGAAAACGACCAAGATTTGGAGAGGTTGGTGGAAAGGGTTTTCCTAAAAGCCATAGACCTTCTTGGGGGTCTTTCTAAGCTTTCTGAGTTTAGGACTCTAACGTGGCTTCCTTCTTTGGCTAGAGCCTCTTATGTGGTTGTTTTAAAAGAAGAGTACATAAAACCAGAAGAAGAAATAGCTGCCAAGGTAGGACTTACCAAAAACACGGTGAAAAATATATTAAGGGCTGATCCAACCCTTGCCATGGAAAAGATAAAAAAGTTAGAAGAGCTTACAAAAGAAGAATCTAAAGAAATGAAGGTTCATACCGCCGGTGGTATTGCAAAATTGGCTTACAAGTTTGTAAAAGATGGTCAAGATGCTCAAAGCCTCGTGCATTACTGTTCTTTGATAGCTCAAGATATCGTAAGAGATTTAGATGTACCATGGGCTTATCTTGTGCTTAAAAATACCAAGGGCATAAAATATCCAATAACAGATGGTAATGTTTTACAAGAAAAGCTAAAAAACGTAAAGATTAAGAATATGCATATAGAAGAGATAGTAAAGCTAATACACTACCCCATTAAAACTCCAGCAGCCCTTATACACGAGATAAAACAAGCTATTCATGATTAGATAAAAGATGTTGAAAAACAAAAGTACATTTTTCTTTTTTGTTTTAGCTTTTATATTTATAGCCTTTGGCTTAAGTCTTAACTTGTTTTATATAAGTAAGTATAAAAAAGATACTATAGAAGATACAAAAGTGTATCTAAGAAACAGCTTACATATATTAAAACTTCATATAGCTGACGAAAACAAGTTAGAGTATTATCTTATGAACAATATCAGATACATAATAACAAAGTCTGGTGCATATAAAGCCTCTTATATTGTGCAAAAGAACTTTGACAACGATAATAGCTTATTTCTTATAATAGACAACAATCTTAAAGTTGTTGGAAAAGGTTATAAAGAAAGTAAGCTATCTATTTATGAAGATGCTATATCCAATCAAAATATAAAAAATGCAATTTACAAATGCATCTCTTCTCACAAATACTGTTTTACACCGGCTTTTAAAATAGATAAGCACTACTTTATATTTACGCTTTTACCTATAAAAGATAGCCTCTATCTTCTACAAATACATAAGCCCCCTCTTTACATATACGCCTCTTCTGCAAAAGGTTTTTCTTACGGTGTTTTACTTCCAAACGGCATCATAAACGCTCATATACCTATTTTGTCTAAAAGCCAAATACACAAACCTCTTTATGATTTTATAGCATCTCATAAAAACGTTAGCTTTGCCTTTGTAAGATATAAGTCCCCCATAGATGGTGAGCCAAAACTTGCAGCTATCACCAGACTTGATCTTATGGCCGGTAAAGTTATATATCCTTACGTATCCGCTTCTCTTCCTTTTGTATTAAAAGGTTATTACACCGATTTAAGAATTACCTTTTTATCTTGGTTTATATTTGGTGTTATCATATTTGGTTTTACGCTTTTTATAGCAAAGAAAACTAAAAAGGAAATTCTTTTAAATCAAGAAAAATACTTTTACGAGACGATGTTTGATAAATACCCTTTACCACTGCTACTTATAGATCAAGATGGAAAAATCTTAAAAACAAACGAACCAGCGTCAAAGCTATACGGCTATTCTAAAGAAGAAATTCAAAACATGTATATATATGAACTTGAAGGGGTGTCAAAAGAGGAATCTGAAAGATTGCTAACAAATATAATACAAAGTGATTTAAAGCATTTTGAATTTATTCATGTTGCTAAAAACGGTAAAAAGATAAACGTAGAAGTTTATGTGAATAAGCTCAGCATGGGAAATAAAACATACATACTGTATACGATAATAGATGTTTCTGAAAAAGTGTTGTTAGCAAAGCTATTCGATATGCTAAGAGAAATCAATACAATACTTATAAGCGTAGATTTAGAAAGTGAACTTTTAAACAGCGTAGCAAAGACTATCGTAATGTTTGATTTTGATTACGTAAAAATCTTTAAAGTAAAGCAAGAAAACATCCTTGAGCTTATACTGGAGAATGGGGACAACACCGAAATAGAAGAAAACCACAATTTAGAAGAAGAAAATAAAGCTCTACTTACAAAATCTTTAATAACACAATCAAAACCAAACTATTCAAAAGCATCTATACCTATATTAGATTACAACAATGACAAAGTTTTATATATATTAAGCGTATACAAAAAAGAATTTCAGTTTTTTGATAATTATCATATCCTTAGCATATTAGAAGAGCTTAAAAAAGACATGTCTTTTGCGTTGAGAAAAATCTTGGAAGAACAAAATAGCATCATATTAAGAAAAGCCCTAGAAAACTCCAAAGGCTGGGTGCTTATAACAGATGAAGATGGTTATATTGTATATGCAAATAAAACGGTATGTAACATATCTTTGTACTCTTGCGAAGAGCTGATAGGTAAAAAACCAAATATATTTAAATCTGGATATCACGACGATAATTTTTATAAAAAATTATGGCAGACCATAAAATCTGGTAACGCTTTTGAAAGTATATTCTACAACAAGAATAAAAACGGAGAAATTTTTATATTAGATGAGTCTATCATTCCAGTAACGTTAAAAGACGGCACTATAAGATATATTACCATAGCAAAAGATATTACCCAAGAAGTTGAGCTTGAGAAAAAACTAGAGCGTTTTAGTTTTATGGACCAAAACACAGGACTTTTAAATATAAACGGCTTTTCAAAAGCTATAAACGATAGACTAGATTATATTAAAAACCAATCCAAGAAAGGAGTTTTGATACTGCTTGATATATACGGATTTTCTATATTAAATCAAATATACGGTTTCAACAAGGCAGATGAAATTGTAAAGAAAGTAGCAAGTATGCTAAAAGAACTTTTAGAACCAGAAGATTTTATAATCGCAAAAATCGGTCCAGATGATTTTGGTATCTTCAAAGATATAGAAAAAGAAGAAGATTTATTTGTAGTTGTTGATAAAATAAACGATATATTTGCAAGGGGTATAGAGATAGAACTAGATAATCTTAGAAAACTTGATAAGCTATACATAAATATGGGTATTTCCCTATACGATGAAGACGGCGATAGCTTTGAAAAGCTCTATGAAAAAGCTAGTTTAGCACTCCAAGAAGCTAAAAAGGACGGTGCTGGTAAATATAGGTTTTTCTCTAAAGATATAGATGTGGTAGTGAAAAGATACGTAGAAGCTCAGGATCTTGTAGAAAGGGCTTTGGATAAAGGGTTGTTTAGATTTTTCTATCAGCCTTACTTTGACATTCAGACAAAAGACTTTGTAGGCTTTGAAGCGCTCATAAGAATAATAGATGAAGATGGTAGCGTAATATCTCCCTACAAGTTTATCGATTTCTTAGAGTCTTCTTCGCTGCTAAACAGATTTCAAGACGTATTTTTAAAGCTCGTTGCCCAAGATATGGAATTTTTGATATCTGAATCAAAAAGAAAACATTTCACCACAGCCTTCAACATATCTGCAAACAGCTTCAAAGACGATATCTTTATATCAAAGCTAATGGGTTTATGTCAATGCTTTGGCGACAACCTTGTGATTGAGATTACCGAAAGAACGGTTTTACAAGATTTCCAAAGGGCAAAAGAGATTTTATCAAGTATAAGAGACTTTGGCACCAAAATAGCGCTGGATGACTTTGGTACATACTACTCATCGCTTTCTTACATAAAAAATATTGACTTAGATATTATCAAAATAGATATATCGTTTGTAAGAGATATAATCTTTGACAAGAGAAGTTTAGCGGTGGTAAAAGCTATAATAAACCTTGCCAGAGAGCTAAACGCTAAAACAATAGCAGAGGGTGTAGAAAAAGAAGAGCAGTATAACCTTCTCAAAGAGGCAGGTTGTGACATAGCTCAAGGTTATCTTTTTGCAAAACCTATGCCTATAGAAGAAGCGGTAAAATATATAATTTAAGCTTTTTGGCTTTTAAGATAATCTATCACCGCTTGCACGTGTCCATCTACTTTTACGTTCTTCCAAGCCTTTTCTATTTCACCGTTTTCGTTTATTACAAACGTTGATCTTATTATGCCTTTTGTTACTTTGCCGTACATCTTCTTTTCGCCGTAAGCCCCGTAGCTTTCTGCCACTTTCTTATCTGGGTCTGATAACAGTATAAAATTTAAACCATATTTTTCTTTAAACTTCTTATGAGAAGCTATACTGTCTGGACTTACACCAATCACTTCTACGCCCATAGCCTTTATGGGGTTTAGATTTTCTTGAAAACTACATGCTTCTTTTGTGCATCCCGGTGTATCGTCTTTCGGATAAAAGTAAAGGACTACCTTTTTACCTTTAAAATCCTTTAAACAAAACTCTTTTTCGTTGCCGTTTTCATCAATACCTGGTAAGCAAAAATCCGGTGCTTTTTCCATAATACCTCCTTTAATTGTATATCTCCAATATATTGTAATAAGTATCCCTTTTTGCTGGTATAAACCCTGCTTTTTTTATATTTTTAATCATATCTTCAACAGCTGGTATCCTTACTTTAAACTCCGTTGAAGATATTACGTTTTCTTCAAGCATTACGCTACCAAGGTCGTTGGCTCCATAATGAAGGGCTACGGTACCTATTTGCATGGTTTGCGTTACGTGAGAGGCTTGTATATTCTTAAAGTTGTCTAAAAATAATCTACTTATTGCCAGCACTTTTAGATAATATACGCTTGAAGCTGGTTCTACGTAGTCAAGTTCAGTGTTGCCTTTTTGAAATGTCCAAGGTATAAAAGCTGTAAAACCACCGGTTTTATCTTGCAAATCCCTTATGAGGGAAAGATGATACAGTATATCGTCTATTGTTTCTATATGACCAAACATCATTGTAGCTGTGGTGGTCATTCCAAGCTCGTGAGCGCTTTTGTGCACCTCTATCCACTCTTCTGTAGTGCATTTGCCTTTGCTTATAACACCTCTTACGTTTGGAGATAGCACCTCTGCACCACCGCCGGGTATAGATTTTAATCCCGCTTCTTTTAACTCTCTTATCACATCTTTTATGGACATTTTTTCTATCTTGGCAAGGTAAACTATCTCGGGAGCTGATAAAGAGTGTATATCTATGTCTGGAAACTCTTGGTGTATTGAGCTTATAAGGTCTTTAAAGTAATCAAGGCCTAATTCTGGATTTAAACCACCTTGCATAAGAAGGGTAGTACCACCTCTTTCTTTTAATTCTCTTACCTTTTTCAATATTTCATCTTTTGGTAATACGTAAGCTTCATCGTCTTTTGGTTTTCTATAAAAAGCACAAAACTTACAAGATGCCACACAGGCGTTTGAATAATTTACGTTTCTATCTATGACAAAAGTAACTATGTTATCTTCATGAAATTCTTTTCTTTTTTTATCCGCCAAGAAACCAAGAGTATTTAAATCGAGCTCTTCAAAGAGCTCTTTGGCTGTTTGCTCATCTATCCTTTTCCCAATATCCAAAATTTTCATATTTTAAATATATTATTTTATCTTCTTTGTAAAGAAGATTTTTATCAGCTATTCTTCATCTATTCTTCACGTAAAACTGTTAAATTTATTAATGTGGATATCGCAAGGAGGTTTGTATGCTGAAATATATAGGTGTTTTGGCGCTTTTAGCAAACGTAAGCTTTGGTTTTACCCTTGGTGATGAGCTTCAGAATGTAGGAAACACCGTATCAAACCTTGGAAACGCTTTAAACGGCGGTGGTGCTTATTCAAACATTTACAGCAACCCCAACCAATGCAACGTACCACCTGGGTGGCAAAGAGGTAGAAAAACAGGCTTTGTAAACGGTATGCCACCTGGACTTGCTAAAAAGGGAATGGTGGCAAACTGCCAACCGACAAACGCTCCAATGGAAAACGAAAGGTTTGAACACGGGCCCATGCATGGACCGCCCGGAAGAATGCGTTAAATATTTCTATCTCTTACAATAGGATACCTCCAACCTATCCCAAAAGCTCTTTCGTGAAGTTTTGGCCCTATGGGGGCCTGTTTTCTTTTGTATTCGGCTTTTACAAGCATGTTGTAGACTTTTTCTACCGTATTTTTATCAAATTCTTTTATATCTTCTTTATCTTTGTATTCTTCTATTAAAAGCCACAAAATTTTATCTAAAACATCGTAAGGCGGTAAAGTATCTTGGTCTTTTTGATTGGGCCTTAACTCTGCGGAAGGCGGTTTATCTATTATATTTTTTGGTATTATTTCTTTATCTTTGTTTATAAAGTAAGCTATTTCGTAAACTTCTGTTTTGTATAAATCTTTTATGGGTGAAAACCCACCAGCCATATCTCCGTATATCGTAGTATAACCAACCGCCGACTCAGACTTGTTGGAAGTAGATAAAACTACCCTGTTTTCTTTGTTTGATATATAAAATAGTATGTTTGCCCTAATCCTTGCTTGAAGATTTTCATCGGCTACGTCAAAGCTGTTGTAGGAAAGTATTTGTTCATAGGCAATTCTTACGCTTTCTATCGGTATAACTTCAAGCTCCACATTCAGATTTTCGCAAAGGGTTTTCGCATCTTTATAAGACTCTTCTTTGTTAAAAGAAGTTGGCATATAAACGGCTTTTATATTTTCTTTTCCAAGGGCCAAAACTCCAAGATAAAGCACTATGGCAGAATCTATCCCGCCAGATAGCCCGAGTACGGCTTTTTTAAAGCCTTGCTTTTCAAAAAAATCTTTTATAGAAAGCGTTATTGCTTTTATAAGTTCCTCTTCTTTTGAAAGTCTTGGAGATATAATGTTTTGATAAAAAGCCTCTTTTGATATATACAAACTTATGTTAGCATTTTCTGGCTTGCAAACCTCTTGCCACCTTAAATCAGACCTTCTTTTTAGATGCACATCTTTTATATCTAAGCTTACATTTAATATATCTTCCTCAAAAGCTTTTGCTTTTGCTATTATATCTCCTTTTGGGTTTATCACAAGGCTTTCTCCGTTGAAAACAAGCTCATCGTTTGCTCCTACTAGATTTGTATAAACCAAAAAGCACAAGTTATCAGAAGCCCTTGCTTTTAGGAGGCTTTCTTTAAAAGCTTGTTTTTTTAAGGCGTATGGAGATGCGTTTATATTTATAAGCACTTCCGCCCCTTTTAGAACATCTTGTCTTTCAGTGCCGTCTGGATACCATATATCCTCGCATATAGAAAAACCACACCTTACATCGTTTATATCTACGGTTAGATCATTATCACCGCTTTTAAAATATCTTTTTTCGTCGAATACGTTGTAATTTGGTAAAAACTTTTTATCGTAAAAGCCCAATACCTCACCTTTAAACAAAACCCCTAAAGAGTTGTAAATGGCTTTTTCTTCTCTTACAAAACCAACCACTATAACGCTGTCTATACTTTTTGAACGATCTTTTAACTTTTCAAAATAACAAGCGTTTAAATCTATAAACTTATGGCTATACACCATATCCTGAGGCATATAACCACACAAAGATAGCTCTGGAAAAACTATTATGTGTGAGTGTTTGGCTTTTGATATAAAATCACAAATTTTTTCAAAGTTTTTTTCAAAATCACCAACTGTGGTGTTTATTTGACAAAGACTAACGTTAAGAATTTTTGATTTCATCTTCAATACCCTCTTTATATATTACGATTCTATTTTTTGTGGTGCGTTTTGCCACGTAAAGCGCCTCATCGGCTTTTTTAAGAGCGCTATCTAGATCGTCCTCTTTTTGTATTTGATAAATACCGCCGCTGCAGGTGCATTTTATTGTAATTTCGTTTAACGTATGGGTGGAGTTTTCAAAGTTCTGCCTTATCTTGTCTGCTACGTTAAACCCATTTTCTATATCAGCATTGTATAAACACACTGCAAACTCTTCTCCGCCAAGCCTTGCTGGTATATCAGATTTTCTTATAGAATTCATTATAATGTTGGCAAAATCTTTTAAGACAACGTCTCCCATATCGTGTCCATAGGTATCGTTTACCTTTTTGAAGTTATCTATATCATACATCACAATGCAGGTTGGTGTATCTGTTCTTTTTGCTTGTTCTATCAAAATACTCACTTGCTCAAAGAAGAATCTTCTGTTGTAAATTCCTGTGAGTGCGTCTTTGTAGGCCATATCTTGAAACTTTTCTTTATCTTTTTGAAGTTCGTTAACAAGATTTTTTATCTCTACGGCCATCATATATGTTATTTTTTTCAGCTTTGAAATTTCATTTAGCTTTGATATATCTTTTTCTAATATCGGGTCTTTTTCAACTTCGTCTAAGTGAAGAAAGTCCTTTTCTTTTAGTTTTAAAGCCACCTTTAGTAGGTTGTTTATGTCTTTTATAATCTGTGATACTATAAATATAATGATAATAAGAAGAATAGATGTAAATACTATCCCGTATACAGTTAGGACTAAGAATTGTCTGTGCTCTTGTCTGTATATCCAAGATATGTTTTTTATAAGGTATATGTTGCCAAGTTCTATACCAGATATATTTATTATAGGTATCTCCATTATAAGGTAATAATCTTCTCCTATGTTTTCCACCTTGTAAGATATTATTTTTGATTTTTTGGAGTATAAAAATATACTAAGTGCGTTGTTGTCTTTATAAGAGTCTACTATATATTTTTTGGTGATAATCTTTCCACCTACGTAATTGTCCCAAAAACTCTGTTGGTTGTATAGTTTTTTTATAACTCCTGTATGAAGTACTACAATCCAGCTTATGTCTTCTAACCTAGATAGGTAATCGAGGGGTTTGTAAGCGTATACACCCATATACTCACAGTTGTTTGCTATATATTTGTAGATGCCTAAAGAAAGATACTTTCCCAATATTGCATCAGAATTATCTTGTTTGCAATAATCTTCGTTTTTGGCTTTTAATACAATGTCTGGGTTGAAAATACCGTTTTTTAACATATCTTTGTATTCGTCTATCGTGGCTTTGTATATTTTGTATGTGTCGTAATATTCTTTCATGACTCTAGCGTCTATTTCTTTCTTTGTTATAACCTTGTTACCTATTACTACGGCTAAATATGAAATCAGCGATATAACGCTTATGTAAAGGGTGATTTTTCTAACGAGGCTCATTAAGGTTAAAGTATATGTTGGAGAGGTCTTGGTTTATAGTGGTGTATTCTCCGTATACAACTTTTATTATATTGCCCTGAGGGTCCAAAAGGTAAGAAGTTGGAAGACCTGTTATGTTGAACTTTGAACCAAGCCCAGGACTATGCATTGCTATGTCAAATGTATAATGCTTGTCTTTTAAAAAAGACATCAAGGCGTTTTCGTTGTCATCCATGCTTATAGCAAGAATTCTGAATCCATAGGGGGAGAATTTTTGATAGGCTTGTTCAAACAAAGGTAGTTCTGCTTTGCAAGGCGGACACCAGGAAGCAAAAAAGTTTACCAACGTATAATGTCCTTTAAAGTTGTTTATGCTTACCACCTTGTTTGTGGGCATACCATTTTCGTATACTAACCTTACGCTAAACTGAGGCATCGGGCTTGGTTTTTGATAAGATATCGCCTGGGCTGAATCTTTGTCGTAAAACCCATAATAAGCTGCCACTATAAAAAGAGCAAGCGCCAGTATGTATGCTATATTTTTCTTCATATTAAATCTTTAAAGAAATTCATAATCTTTTGCAAAAGGCTGGTGTTTCTTGATGGAATTTGCCTTTGCGGGGGTCTTTGCGGTGCTGTATAGCTTATATCTTTCATATTTTGAGCTATCTTTATTATACCGCATACGCATGCGTAAGAAGGGTCTTGTAGCTTTTCTTTTAGGCCAGTTATATTTAGGGGATATCCTATTCTTACCGCCATATCAAGGTAGTGCTCTGCAAAATCCTTTATACCATTTAGTTTTGCTGTACCCCCTGTTATGACGGCACCTGCGTTGATATTTTCAAGTTTTACATTTGAGCTGTTTATTTTTTCTACTATTTTATCCATTAGCTCTTCTAACCTTATTTGTATAACTTCTGCCAATTGTCTTCTTGGAACCATCGCCTCTTTATCTTCTCCGCGTGGTTTTATCTTTACCTTTTCTATCTCGTCCACAAGCTCTATAAAAGCTACACCGCTTTCAAGTTTTATACGTTCAGCTTCTTCTGTAGATATTTTCATAAAGTGAGCCAAATCCCTTGTGATATTGTATCCTCCAATGGGTACTGTACCTGATACCGCTGGCTGACCGTTGTTGTATAAAACAAAGTTTGTAACAGAGTGACCTATGTCTATAAGTAAAACACCCTCTAACTTTTCCTCTTCTGTAAGAGAAGATTCTGCTGATGCTAACCCAGCGAACACTCTGCCAAAAAGTTTATATCCAGCAACGCTTACGGTTCTTTCTACGTTTCTTAAAAGCGAAACACCTGCTTTTATAATATGCACATCGCATTCTAGTCTAGAACCTGCGAGGCCTATGGGATCCAATATGCCTTCTTGGTCATCTAGTATGAAATTCCTTGGTATTGTATGTAGTATATCGTAAGATTCTTCTTTGGCTTTTGCCACAGCCCTTTCTAAAAGCCTATCAACTATTTGCTCGTCTACATCAGAAGGTTGTGGCGATATGCTTATGGTATCTCTTTCGTTTTGGCTTTTAATATGTACTCCCGATATTGATATAAAAACGCCATCTATCCTATGCCCTGACATTTCTTCGGCTTCTTTTAAAGCTTTTTGTATGGCTTTTGAAGCCGAATCAAGTTTTGTCACAGAACCTTTATCTATACCTTGAGACTTAGCCTCGCCTATTCCCACTATATGTGTATCTCCGTAGTTGTCTATCTCTGCCACCAAAGCTACTATTTTGCTTGTACCTATATCTAATCCAACTATAGATTTCACGTTTTTATCCTCTTGAATATTTTTCTTTCCATATCATATATTATATAAAAAATAATTGTAATTTGTAAAATATTTAATCATTCTTCTTCGAGTCTTATTAAAATAGGTTTTCCTTTTACCACGGAAAGTTCTTCTATATCTTTTAAAGCTGTTTTTATATCTTTTTCATACGCTTTGTGGGTCAATATCACAAGTGGGACTACCAAACTGTTTTCTTTTTTTGCCACTTTGCATACCATCTCCTTTTGCAACACGGATGCTATGCTTATACCGTATTTTGCGAATACGTTTGCAATAGATGCCAATACACCTATTTTATCTTCTACCTCAAATCTAATATAGTATCTTGTATTAAAATTTTTGTTTAGTTTAAGGTTTTTATCGGTATTAAAAGCTTGAAAACGTTTTTGAGTATTTTTTGCTATATCTATGATATCTGATACTACTGCAGAAGCGGTCGGTTTTGAGCCAGCACCTTTTCCATACAACATGCTCTTGCCTACAAAATCCCCCTCTATTAAAATAGCGTTGTATACACCGGACACTTTAGCCAGTTGCTCTTGATGGTTTATAAAAGTTGGATGTACTCTTACCTCAAGTTCTCCGTCTACAGCTTTTGCTATGGCCAAAAGTTTTATAGTGTATCCAAGCTCCCTACCAAGCTCCACATCAAGAAGGTCTATGTTTGATATACCCTCTATGTATATATCGTTAAAGTCTATATAACCACCGTAAGCAATAGAGCTCAATATCGCTATTTTGTGAGCTGCGTCTATACCCTCTATATCAAAAGTGGGGTCTTGCTCGGCATATCCTAGCGCTTTAGCTTCTTTGAGAGCTTCTTCAAAGCTTTTGCCCTCATCTAGCATGCTTGTTAAAATGTAGTTTGTAGTGCCGTTTAATATGCCGTGTATATAATTTATTTTGTTGGCTACCAAACCTTCTTTTAAAGCTTTTATGATGGGTATTCCACCACCCACAGATGCTTCAAATTCTATACTTACATTGTGCTCTTTGGCTTTTTCAAAGATTTCTTTTCCATGTGTGGCTATAAGATGTTTGTTGGCGCTTACAACATGCTTTTTATTTTCTATGGCTTTTTCTATGAGCTCTTTTGCGAAGCCAACCCCACCTATTAATTCTACAACTATGTCCGATCTATCTAAAAGTTCTTTCAACGAGCTTACTTTCAAAGAATCATCTATCTTGAAAGACCTTTCTCTTTGCCAATCTTTATCTAAAACGGCGCTTAGCTCAAGCTCCAAGCCTGTTTTCTCTTTTATGAGGTTTTTATGGGTGATAAGAAGCTCTGCTACGCCGGTACCAACAGTACCATAACCTGCTATACCTATTCTATACATACATACATTATATCATGTAAAATTTTTCATTTTAGGTTATAATATCTAATAAGGATGAACAAAAAAGATAATTTGATTGTTTTAGAAGATGGAGTAAAGGTTATTTTAGCGCCAGCGAAGGTAAATTTTGGGCTTTGGGTAAAAGGCAAGAGGGCAGACGGATATCACGATATATTTAGTATAATCCATACAATAGATTTGTATGATAGAATATATATAGAGCCTCATTATACCTTAGAAGTGCTAAGCGTTGGTCCTTTTTCTAAAAATCTAAAAGATAACATAGTCTACGAAGGGGTTTTAGAATTCTCAAGGTTAACTGGTCAAAATTTTGATTATAAAATAGTAATTGAGAAAAACATACCCATAGGTGCTGGGTTGGGTGGTGCTAGTTCTGATTTGGCAGCCGTTGTAAGCTATTTAAACGAAGAACTTGAAAGCCCTATGAACGAACAAGAGCTTGTAGAGTTTCTATCTTCTTTTAGCAAAGATGCACCATTTTTCTTAAAGGGTGGATGTGCTTTGGTTTACGGCACTGGCGACCAAGTGAAAGCTTTGGAGCCTATTTCCAGAGAAATAACAATAGTGTATCCAAATGTAGAAGCTTCTACTTCTAAAGTTTACGGCGCTTTTGTAAAACAAACTGAAGAAGAATTATCGTTGGAAGATATTTTAAAGCTTTTAGAAGAAAACGATATAGAAAATATTATAGAAAATCACTTGCAAGAAACCGCTATTGAAATATACAAAGAAATAGGAGAGCTTGTAAGATTTTTGGAAAGCGTTGGATATAAGCCGTATATGTCTGGGAGTGGTTCAAGCGTTTATGTGTTTGGTAAACTAAGCGATACAGTTAAGATTGCTTTAGAGTCGAGGGGTTGGTACGTATACGAATGCAAAACCATATAATAGAAGAAATATTTGACATTGGCGATATAGACGAAAGGTTTTACGCCATAGTGGGAAGGGCGGATGAAAACCTTAAAAAGTTTGCGGAGCTTTTTGAAATAAAAATAGTGGCAAGAGGACAAGAACTACATATAAAAGGCGAACCTTCTAAGGTTGAAAACTTTGTAGAGTTTCTAAACTATATAACGAAAGAATATGCCAAATCTCCTTTGTCTTCTAAAGATGTTTTAAATATGGCCATATCTTATACTCATAAAGAAGAAGACGAAGATGAAAAAGAATCCAAAGAAGAATACGAGACAATACTGATTACGCATCGTAAAAAAGCCATAACTCCAAAGACGAAAAATCAATATTTGTATGTAAATTCTATAAAACAAAATGACATTGTGTTTGGAATAGGCCCTGCTGGTACTGGCAAAACCTATCTTGCCATGGCAATGGCTGTTTCTTATCTAAAAGCTCAAAAGATAAACAAAATAATTCTTACAAGGCCTGCCGTAGAAGCTGGAGAAAAACTTGGGTTTTTGCCGGGGTCAATAGCTGAAAAGGTGGACCCTTACCTTAGACCTCTTTACGATGCCCTTTTTGATATGATAGATTATGAAAAGTCCGCTTATTTGTTGGAAAAGAACGTTATAGAGATTGCGCCCCTTGCATTTATGAGGGGTAGAACCCTTAACGACGCTTTTATCATACTTGATGAAGCACAAAACTCCACAAAAGAACAAATGAAGATGTTTCTTACAAGAATTGGCTTTGGTTCGAAAGTTGTGATAACCGGAGATATGACACAGGTGGATTTGCCAAAAAAAGAACAGTCTGGGCTTAGAGAAGCAATTCATGTGCTTAAGAATATAAAGGGCATAGATTTTGTGTTTTTTGATGAGAAAGATGTAGTAAGGCATCCTATAGTCCAAAAGATTGTCAAAGCCTACGAAGCTTATGAACAAAATCAATCTAAAGACCTACAAGAAGCTTAACATACCTAAAGAGTTAAAATACCTTTTGAAGAAAAGAGCAGGCAATACGTTGAAGTTTTTCGGTTTTAAAAACTCAATACTTGATATTTACATTACAAACGATGAGGAGATAAAGTATTTAAACTCTACTTACCGGCAAAAAGATAAACCTACAGATGTCTTGTCTTTTAATATAAATGAAAACATCGGAGATGTTTATTACCTCGGTGAAATAGTAATATCTTACGAGACCGCTTTGAAACAAGCTATAGAGTATAACGTTTCCTTAGAGCAAGAGTTGACGAGGCTTCTTGTGCACGGTATTGTGCATTTGATGGGATATGATCATGAGCGTTCTAAAAAAGACCATAAAGCGTTTTTTGAAAAGCAAGAGAGCGCTTTAGCTATGTTTAATTAATCTGTTGAAAAAGCCTTTATCTCTTCAAGGGCTTTTTGGATATCTTTGTTTTCTGTCTCCCATATGAAAACTCCGTATTTGTGAAGTATCCATTTTGCTCTGTTGCTCTTTGGATGGTTTGTAGCTATCACAAAGTCAGATTTTACTTGGGCTATATCTGTGGCGGTTATGTCTTCTTTTTTTTCTTTATCGTCTTTAGCTTTTAATACGAATGTTAATATAAAATTGTCGTAAATATGAATCATATCTACATTTTTAAAATCTGAAACCGCATTTTGAGATGTCAAAACTGCTATCCTTGTATTTTCTGGACTTTCATCTGGTTCGTAGTGTATGAAAACCATTTCTGTTTGAGGAAAAATTTTTGTAATAGCCTCTTCTATATCATCTACGATGGCGTGAGATTTGTTGAAATTGTGAGATTTTATTGAGATGGCAGCATCTATGAAGATTTTGTCCCCAGATTTTCTTACCAACAACCTTTTTATGGATTTTACCCGGGGGTCTTGCAGTATTATGTCTTTTATATGCTCTATCATTTTTGAGTCCACCGAAGCATCCAATATTACAAAGATTTGCTCTTTCAGTATATGAAAACCCGTATAAACTATAAGAAGTATTATTATGCTTGCAAATATTTTATCTAAATTTATATGAAACTCCAGCGATAAGAAGTTTAGCGTTATAACGAAAGAGCCAAATCCATCCACCAACATGTGCTCGCTATCCGCCATCAGAGCTGGAGAGTTGTGTTTTTTGGCGGCTACTCTTTCTAATGCTGAAAAGCCAAAGGTTATAACCATTGATACGATACCTACGCCTAAGCCCCACAATATGTATTGTCTGTCTATTTTATAATGACCGAAAAGCACATCCATAAACATATCGTAGGCGGCAAAAAATAGAAAAAACGATATGAACATCGCGCCTATGTTCTCTAGTTTATAAAGTCCATACGGAAATTTTTCGTGTTTTTTTTCGGATACGTATATAGAGATAAAACCTATGAAGGAAGCTAAACTATCAGATAAAGAGTGTATGCCCTCTGCTTTAAGTGCTACGCTTTTAGATAAAAACCCCACTCCCAGCTTTACAATAGCCAGTAGAAGCATCAAAAAGATTGATATTATACTCCAGTGATACTTTTTCATCTATTTAATTTTACTAAATTTTGCCAAAGTCTATCTTATCTATTAAATGGGCACACTTTTCCTTGGTAAGAGTCCATCTTTTCAAGCTCTTGCTCTATCTTTTCCCTCACTTCCAGCTTTCTGGTAAAGGTGCAGTAATCTGGAGCTATCAACCTATCTGGTTCTACTTCACCAGTTAACCTATGTATGACCATAGTCTGTGGAAGTATCTCTATTATCCTTGCGGCTCTATATGCATACTCTTCTAACGTTAAAAGCCTGAAAGGGTTCTCCAAATAGTCTTTTGCCATTCTTGTATTCTTGATGATGTGAAGCGGATGTATTTTAACACCGTCTACGTTTAAAGCGGCTATTAACTTTGCAGTTTCTAAGTTGTCTTCTAAGTCTTCTTGGGGAAAGCCTACTATAAGGTGGGCGCATATGTTTATGCCTTTGTAATTTCTTGTTCTTAAAACAGCATCTACAAAATCTGAAGTCCCGTGCGCTCTATTTATCCACCTTAATGTGCTGAAGTGAGAGCTTTGAAGGCCGTACTCTACCCATACGTCCAATTTGTCTGTATAGGTTTGTATAAGCTCCAATACGTTTTCTGGTACGCAGTCTGGTCTTGTGCCAATGTCTATACCCACAACATTTTCAAATTCCAGCGCTACGTCGTATACAGATTTTAAAAACTCTAAATCTCCATATGTGTTTGAATAAGATTGATAGTATATGTAAAAGTATATATTATCGCCGTACCGTCTTTTTGCTTGTGCTATACCTGCAGATATTTGTTCTCTTAAGTCCATTAAAGGTGATATGTGGGCTGGCCTTGTGCCGGTAAGGCAGTAGGTGCATCCGCCGGTGGCTTTTGTCCCATCTATATTAGGACATGTAAAGGGAAGGGCTACCGTTATCTTTTGTACCCTTCTTCCATACTTTTGCTTTAAATAATCTTTTAATGTATAAATTCTAGAAGAAGTCGCCAACATGAATAAAAATATATATACTTTTTCTATTTTTTCACTAACAAAACGCACCTTTGCAACTTTTTGTTAGCTTTTGCTTAAATCTTTTATTTTGTAAAAGCCCAATATAAAAAGACAAAATAAGCTAAATGCATTTGCAAATATAAGGGCTAATGAGTTTTCTATGATACCGTACAAAAGCCATAGGCTTATACCAACCGTCATTATGAGTAAGAAAAGCCCAGATAAACCCTCTGCGGTTTTATGCTTTATCACCGTATAAATCTGAGGAATATAGCCAGACGTGGTTAAGATACCAGCTACAAACCCTATTAACTCTACAAAATCTTTTTTCATAAAAGTTTCTCTGCTTTTGCTATAACGTCTTGATAATTTATATTAAGGCAAGCGTTGTCTTTTCTTTTACAGATTTTAGATCCGCAGTACTGGCAATCCAAGTTTAAGCTTACGAAATCCTGTAAAGAAGATATCTTCCACATAGGATAGGCTCCTAACAGTACCAAAGAAGGAACGTTTAGAAATGTGGCAAGATGATAACTAAACGTTTCGCAAGATATAATAGCTTTGGCATCTTTTAAGATGCTAGCATAAGTATGAACATCTGTAGATATATAGTTTGCAAAGTCAAGCCTTTTCGTTATGTAAAACTCCTCAGATTTTGGATAAGCAAATACAACCTCATAGCCTTTAGAATGTATAAACTTAGCCACTTCGTTGAATACGTCTATGTTTGGTACTTTTGTGGGCACGGGGGCTGTAGGAGATATTACCACATAGTTTTTACCCTTCAAGGGGTTTTCTTTGAAAATCCAAAAATAGGGTTCTATATGTATCTCTTGGCCTAAAACAGGGGTCAATATTTGAAGGGTATTTTTAATCTCGTCTATTTTTGGCTTAAAAGGTGTAAGTTTGTTGTATATAAAAGATAAGAACTTTTCTTTGTTTTTCTTGTAAAGGGCTACTTTGTTTTCAGCTTTTAGTATAAAACTATAAAAGTAAGAGCTTCCCTTAAAGGAAGTATCCACTAAAAAATCGTATCTTTTGTTAAAAGAAGCAAGCTTATCATCCATAAAATCTATATAGCGGTTTTTTTGGAAAAGCTCTAAACCTTGTTTTGTAGTAAAAACCTCCACAACGGCGTTTTTGTTTTGAAGTTTTACAGCTTTAAATAGCAAAGCGTTGTAAAGAAGGTCTCCATAGCTTTTGTGAAGCGCTAAAAACAAGATTCTCATGTATGTTTTAGGGCAAAAGCGTATGCTCCTAGTATACCAGCGTCGTTTCCAAGTTTCGAGAGTTCTATATTGATGTTTTCAACGCTTGGATTTATGGCTAGTGAGATAGCTTTACTTTTTATCTCTTCAAACAAGAAATCAAAACCCATCATAACACCGCCCCCAAGTACTATCTTGCAAGGATTTAGCATGTTTATCAAGCTAGCGAGTCCGTAAGACATATACAAAACAAACCTATCAAAAACCTTTTTTGCAACTTTTGACTCTTTATCACTGGCCAAATCTTTTAGGCTTTTATTATAACCTAATTTTTTTAGATACTTTTCTAAAGATAAACCCCCAGCGTAAGCTTCAAAGCAACCTCTTTTACCGCAGGTGCATTTAAGTCCGTTTGGTTTTAATTTTATATGTCCTATCTCACCTAAATTTGAATCACAGCCAAATCTTAACTCTTTGTCTATTATTACTCCGCCTCCTATACCTGTGCCCACGAAAATACAGGCTCCATTTTCTACACCTCTTAATCCACCGTATACGTATTCTCCATAGGTTATAGCCCTAACGTCGTTTATTAAAACAATTCGTCTTTTTAATCTATTTTGCACAAGCTCTACAAAGTTTATATTCTTCCAACCGAGGTTTGGTGCATGTTTTAAGATACCTTTTTTCATATCTACTTGACCAGCTATTGCTATGGAAAGTGTATCTATATTCTTATAAGAAGATGTTATTTCTTCTAAAAGCTTTAAAAACTCTTCAAAATTTTTTGGTGTTTCAAAATCAGTTTTGTCTTCCAACTTGTCGTTTTTTACAACTCCAGATTTTATATGAGTAGCCCCTACGTCCAAAGCTAATATCATGTTAAAAATTAAAAATGTCAAAATTTTGATTTACTATAGGAGCTTCCTCTTTATACATTTCTTTGTCCCAAAAACCTTCCTGAGAACATCCTATACAGCCGTGTCCAGATTTTACAGGAAAAGAAAGACCGTTGTACCATCCCAAAGAACTGCAGGCGTTGTAAGTGCTTGGACCTTTGCAACCAAGTTTGTAAAGACAATGCCCAGACTTTGCTCCTTCATCATCAAAGCTTTCAGCAAATTTGCCAGCGTTGTAAAAACTCTTTCTATAACAACTATCGTGAATTGTCATACCGTAAAACATCTTAGGCCTTAACTTGCTATCAAGAGGTGGTAAATCATCTTTTAAAAGCATATATAATATAACACCGGCCATTATCTCTGGTATAGGTGGGCATCCTGGTACTTTCACAATGGGTTTATCTTTTATGACCTTATCTATAGAGTAAGATTTTGTAGGGTTTGGATTTGCCGCTTGTACACAACCAAATGATGCACAAGAGCCCCAAGCTATTACAACTTTTGCGTATCTGGCTGCTTCTAAAAGCTCTTCGTTGAAAGGCCTTCCTCCCACCATACAACAGGCGCCGTCTTCAAATTCCGTTATACTTCCTTCTACAGCCAATATATAGTTTCCTTTGTATTTCTCTATTATTTTGCTTTTATAGTTTAAAAGATCTTCACCACAGGAAGAGGATATTAAATCATCGTATTCTAAAGATATCAAGGATATTATATCGCCAAAAACCGGCGATGAGCTTCTCATTAAAGATTCAGAACAACATGTGCATTCGAGCCCATGAAACCACAATACCGGTATTCTAGGTTTTTGTTTTAGAGCGTTTATTATGTTGTTTATCTCGTTTGGATTTATTCCAAGAAGCCCACATATTTTTGTAGAAAAACTTATAAATTCTCTATACCTAACCCCTCTTCCCGCTAAAAAACTATAGTATGTTTCCATAAAAAGCTTAAAACGCTAAATTTTTAAAGCTGTATTAAAAGCTGTTTAAACCGTTGTTTTGAGTGTTTTGTACGCTTTGGGTTATCATGTTGTTCATAAAATTGTAAAGGGCCGATTCAAAGGAGTTTATTCCAGTGGTAGCTTGCTGATTCTCTTGTTTTGATTTTTCGGCAGGTGATACTGGCTCTCCCATAAAAAGACCGAAAGGCAATAGACCATCTACCATTCCAGCTTGCTGGGCTTTTGGTTGAGATTGTGCGTTGTTTTGCAAAGCGCTTAGATTAAACATAGCGTTTGATATATTCATATTAAAAACCTCCTATTAATAAGGTATGTATTTGGCTTTTAAGAGCTATGATACTTATCATTGTATAAATTAAATTGAGATTTCATATTAAAATTTATGAGGCTAGCTGAAGCTACACAAGATAAAGAGCTGAAAATAAAGGGGTACGTTGTAAAAGGCCACAATGAAAATCCAGGCTGGAAGAGAAAACTCATAAGCATGGGTATAGTGCCCGGGGCTACTGTAAAAATACTTAGAAAAGATGATAGAAATACAATACTAAAAGTCTACAATTCAAGAATATCTATATGCAACTGTCTTGCAGATAAAGTTGAAGTAGAATGAAAAAAATAGAGGTGGCTTTTGTTGGCAATCCAAACGTTGGCAAATCTACCATAATAAACAACATAGCAAAAACTTCTTTAAAAGTTGGCAACTGGCCAGGTGTCACCGTAAGAAAAACAGAAGCTAGCTTGGTGTATAAAGATTACGAATTTCATATAATAGATTTACCAGGTACTTACTCTTTGGACTATACATCAGAAGATGTAGCTGTGACTACTGATTTCCTTTTAAACTCCCCTCCAGATATAATAGTAAACATCATAGAAGCCACAAACTTAGAACGCTCTTTAATATTGACTGCTGAGTTGATAGAGTTGAAAATACCTATGGTGATAGTTCTAAACATGTGGGATGAAGCTTTAAAGCTTGGGATAGATATAAATATAAAAAAGATGTCAGAGCTAATAGGCGTTGATGTGATAAGTGCCATAGGTACTAAAGAGGATTTAAAAGATAGACTTTTAGAAAGTTTAATAAACACCTATGAGAAAAAAATTGTTCCAAAACCCTTAAGGTATTCAGATATCACAGAAAAAGCCATAAACGATATTTTATCTTACTGCGCTGTGCCACCCAATAAAAATATACCTCCTAGATTTTTTGCGATTAAGATGTTGGAACGTATCATACCATGCGATTGTTGCAACGAAATCATATTAAAACTCGAAAACGATTTGAAAGAAAATATTTACGATATACTTAAAAAAGATGTATACGGTGTTGCTCACTTTATAAGCTCAAGCGTCGTAAAAAGAAGCTTTAAAGATGAGATAGAGTTAACGGAAATTCTTGATAAGTTTGCTCTTCATCCCTTTTTTGGGCTTTTAATATTTGTAGTGATAATGTATCTGATGTTTAAACTATCTTTTGATGTTAGCTATCCTATATCAAACTGGATAGGAAATTTTGAAAGTTCATTCTTACATCCTTTAGTTTACAAACTTTTTCCAGAAGCCCCATACATAGTAAAAAGCTTTGTTTCAGGAGCTGTATTAGATGGGGTTGGCTTTGTTGTAAGCTTTGCTCCTTTGGTGGGGGCTTTGTTTTTTGGTCTTTCCTTGCTTGAGTTATCTGGTTATCTTCCCAGAGTGCCTATCATTTTTGATAGATTTGTGTCTAAGTTCGGCATAGATGGTAGGGGTATACTTCCTTTTATGCTTGGCTTTGGCTGTAACGTCCCAGCCATTATGGCGCTCAAAATATTAGAGGATAGGCGCTCAAAGCTTATAGTGGCGGCTATGATACCTTTTACCAGTTGCCCAGCTAGGTTTGTGGTGTTTGCTTTTTTGGGAGCCATATTTTTTAAAAATCCCGCTCCTATAATCTTATTTTTATACCTTCTTGGTATATTTTTTAGCATACTAACGGCTATAGCTATGAATAAAATACTTCCTAAAACCGATAATTTACCAATGATACTTGAACTCCCTCCTTATAGAAGACCACCGTTGAAGATAGTGCTAAACATAGCCTTTGTAGAACTAAAGGGTTTTCTAAAAAGAGCTGGTACTTTCATATTTGCGTCCACCGTAGTGGTTTGGGCTTTTCTAAACATACCACCGAATGCAAACATAAAAGATACTGTGGCTGGAAGGATAGGTAACGCTTTAGTTTACGTTTTTAAACCAATAGGCATAGAAGATTGGAGAGCTACAACGTCGTTGGTACCGGCTTTTTTAGCAAGAGAAATAATAATAAGCTCAATGGGTGCTATATACTCAGCTTCTACTAAAGAAGATTATTCAAATTTTAATATAGATGAGGCTTTTAAAGAACAGATGATGTCTCTTGAACAAGCTATAAAGAATACGGCTCTTTCGTTTGTTTCTCCTGGATTTTCAAACGTTTTTACACAAGAATCCAACACCTCTTTTATCACAAGAGAAATTAGAAAAAGCTTAAGCCCTTACGGAGCACTTTCTTTCATGGTATTTGTGCTTTTGTACACTTCTTGCATAGCCACCGTATCCATCTTAAAATCTGAGTTTGGTACTAAGTTTGCTGTTCTTTTTTTACTCTACAGCTTTGTGTTAGGTTGGGCTGTAGCCTTCCTAATATATAGGGTAAGCATGGTGCTACATGTTTTTTGATTGGGTTTTTGTAATACTTCTTTTAGCTTTTGGCATTTTTTATCTTATCAAAAGCCCAAAACCAAAGGCTAAAAAGTGTGATAAATGCCATTAACTTCTTTAGGTTAGCGACTTCGACTTACAAACATACCAAACACAAATAAAACAATTAACGAGCCTATAAGATAGCGATAATCAAACTACGAATATCAAACCCGCTAATACCTTCACCTTGATTATCAGGTATAATAAACTTGGCAACAACACCGGCAATTAGACCAAATTTATTAAAATTACACATATATTTGGAATGTAGAAGAAAATCAAAAGCTAGTGGTGGGGGTCGAACCCACGACCTCGTGATTATATATAAAAATACTTATAGATGGGGTAATTTTATCTGCTTAACTTATAAGATATTAATTCTATTTGTGATAAATGTATGTTTATCCTATACCTTACTTCAATTTTTGAGAAAAGCCCTATTATCTTAATATTATTAGGCAACGTTAAGACCTGCTTGTACAGCTCATCTTCTATAATAGTTGCATTAAAAAGGTTATCTAATATTTGCTCCTCTATGAAAAACAATAGATCTTCCATATAAGAAAAAGATTGCTTTTTATCATATCCTAATATATCTTCTAAGAAACTTTGATAAGTTAACGTTATTTCTTCTAATATATTGCTTCTAACTATAGCATAGTTCATTCTTTAAAGCTTTTATTTCTTCCTTTATTTCATCTAAATAAATATGTCTATTTCCTTTTTTATACTCGCGAAACTTATTTTTTTCTTCTTCAATTTCTTCTTCTGTTAAATCTTTTCTCTTAGTTAATAGCTCAAGTACAAATATAGGATTTAATTGAGAGTTTATATTGGTTTTTTTCCAATGAGAAATATTTGTTATATCAGCTAAGATATTGTCTTTATTGTTTGAGACCAACTCATATAATTTGCTTAGAAGCTTTGTCTCATCTAGAGATAGCTCTTTTAGCTTTGGCATATCAAGAACCTCTTCAATCCATGAGACATTAGAAAATCCTTGATTTTGTTTTAACTCAGATAATTCTAAAGATTTTGATATCTCTTCTAAGACATACTCTAATCCTTCAATTGCTATGCCGTCTTGGGATTTTATAAATTTCAAATTTAACGGTCTTTTGGCTTTTATTATATACTCTATACCCTCAAACAACCATAAAATACTAAAAAGTATTGTTTTATCAGGACTGCTTGTATATTTTGTATTTATACCGGAAAGATAGAATATATACAATATAGCCTCTTTTAATTTAGCTTTATTAACGTTGTCAATATCCACAATAATAATATTTTACGACTGAATATAAAAATTATCTATAATGTTAGTTGCTAATGTAAATCATCTTCTG
>PNJC01000079.1 GCA_002878215.1 Hydrogenobaculum sp.
AATTTAGAATATAAATATAAACTTCATTATATCAATGATTTACATTTTAACATAGCATTTTAACATAGTTTTTGGCTTATAATATGAAAATGGATAATAAAGAAGATTTGACAAAAAGCTTTGGTGAAAACGCCCATTCTTATAAAATAAGCAACGTATTTTCAGATAAGGAAGATCTTGACAGAATGATAAATATAGTTGGGCCAAGTGAATCTGATATCGCTTTAGATATAGCAACAGGCGCTGGGCACACCGCTGTAAAATTATCTAAGCGCGTGAAAGAGGTTGTAGCGATAGATGTTGTAGAAAATATGCTAAATCAGGCAAAGCTCCTTATAAAAGAAAATAAAATAGAGAACATAAATCTGATGAATATGGATGTCCATTCTTTGGGATTTAAAGATGACTATTTCGATATAGCAACGTGCAGGTTTGCACCTCATCATTTTTACAACATAGAAGTTGCTATAAAAGAGGTTTATAGAGTCTTGAAAAAAGGAGGTAAGCTTTATATTCTAGATTGCTCGGTGTTAAATTTAGAAGAAGCTAAAGCTACTATAAACAACATAGAAAAATTGAGAGACCCTTCTCATGTAAATTCTTACTCTTTAGAGGAGTGGCAAGACATTCTAAAAAATGGAGGCTTTAAAGTCTTATACGCAAAAAACCTTAAAAGACAATATATATTACCAGATTGGTTTGACAGAATGAATACGCCTGCTAAAAATAGAGATAAGATTTTTAACATTTTAAGAGGTATGTCTGAGAATTTAAAACGACTTTACAGTTTTGACGAACGATACATAACTACATACTATGTTGAATTATTAGCTGTGAAATAAACACTTAATTTATATAATTAAGCGCAACCCAATCAAACTGTGGTATAATATCAGCACCAATTTAAGGAGGTGATGTTTTGAGTACTGCAAACAAGCTTGTAGAATTGGCAGAAAAAGCCAAAGAGAAAGGTGGAGTAAAGTTGTATAAGAAGAATATAGAAATGGTGTTGTCTGGGCTTTTGATAACGGGAAACTTTTGGAGCATAGTAGATTATGCAGATTTACCGGTACCAGCAGCCGCAGGCATTGTGAATACGCTTTTAGAAGAAGGGTATGCGTTTGTGGACCAAAATCAAGATATAAGGCTTACTCAGAAAGGATATGATCTTATCAAAGAATATAATATACACCCAAGAAAAGAATACAGGTGTCAAGCTTGTGAAGGAAGAGGGATACCATTTTATTTAGATATAGAGCTTTATAGGACATTTTTACAAGAGACGAAAAACAGGCCAAAGGCTATACAAGACTATGATCAAGGTTCAGTAACTCCAGAAACCACTGTTAGTAGGGTGTTGTTTATAGATTCAAGGGGAGATTTGCAGGGTAAAGATATAGTTGTGATGGGAGCAGAGGATGATTTGACAGGGTTGGCGATAGCTCTATCAAGAAAGGCAAACTCCGTTACTATAATAGATATAGATAAACGTTCTATAGATTTTGACAACGAAATATTTGAAAGGCTCGGTATAAAAAATGCAAAAGCGTTTGTATGGGATCTGAGAAAGCCTCTTCCAGAAGAGATGCTTGGGAAATTTGATGTATTTATCACAGATCCACCAGAAACCATAGCGGCTTTTAGCGCTTTTATAAAAAGAGGTATTTCACTTTTAAAAGATGAAGGAGCTGTAGGTTACTTTGGACTGACGCTAAGGGACTCTTCTATATACAGGTGGAGAGAATTTCAAAAAATACTTACCGGAGAAATAGGAGTGGCGATAACGGATATTATTCAAGATTTTAACAACTATATTACATGGGATTATCACAAAGAGACGAAAGCTTACGAATTGGCACCGGTGAAAAAAGACCCAGAAGGTATATGGTATCGTTCTGCTTGGTATAGGATAGAGGCATTACCAGGTTTTTCAAGATGGAACGGCGTTATATCCGATGAAGACTTATACTTAGATGAAGAAGGGTCAACCACATAAATAAACAGCATGGATATTACCGCTGTTATACTATGCGGGGGATCTGGCACTAGGCTCTGGCCTTTGTCTAGGTCCAACTATCCAAAACAGTTTTTGAGGCTTTTCTCAGAATATTCTTTGTTCCAAGAGGCTATTTTAAGAGTAAAAGACATAGTAAAAGAGATACTTATAGTAACCTCTGATAGTTATTATTGGATAGTGGAAAACCATTTGGAAGAGATAGGCGTAAAAGCAAATATAATCACAGAGCCCAATCCAAAAAACACAGCACCTGCAATAGCGTTGGCCACTTATCATGTAAAAGATAACAACAGCTTGCTTATAATACCATCAGATCATAGACTTGAAAGCAAAGAACGTTTTCAAGAATATATAAAGAAGACTTATCCATACACAAAAACTCATATAATAACCTTTGGTATAAGGCCCACGTATCCAGAAACTGGATATGGATATATAAAATTAGGAAATGCTCTTTCAAGCGAAAACAATATATATGAGATAGAAAAATTTGTAGAAAAACCAAATAAAGAGCTAGCCGAAGAATATATAAATTCCGGTGAATATCTTTGGAACAGCGGGATGTTTTTTGCAAGTAAAGAGCTACTTATAGAAGAGTTCGAGCAGATAGATAATGCGCTTTATAATATATCGACAAAAGGGGATTTAGAAAGCTTCAAGAAAGCAAAAGCCTTATCTTTTGATTATGCAGTCATGGAGTATACTAAAAAAGGTGCATGCGCAAAGCTTGATATAAAATGGTCTGATGTTGGTTCCTGGCTTTCCGTGTATGAAGAACTTAAAAAAGATGAGAACAACAACGCTATTTTAGGTGAAAACTGTATAAATATAAACTCTGATAGCAATCTCATAATATCAAATAAAAGATTGGTAAGCGCTTTGGGGTTAAAAAACCTAATAATAGTTGATACGGAAGATGCTACTTTGATAGCAGATAAAAACGCTTCTCAAGATGTTAAAAAAATTGTTGATATACTAAAAGCCAAAAACGACAAAAGGGCAGAAGAATCTTTAATAGCTTATAAGCCTTACGGGTATTATGTGCTTTTAGAAGAGGGTAAAAATTTCAAAATAAGAAAGCTTTTGTTAAAACCCAAAAAACATATATCTAAGCAAATGCATCACCATAGAACAGAGCATTGGATTGTCTTAAGAGGCACAGCTAAAGTCTTTATAGCCGATAAAGAATATTTTTTCCATGAAAACGAAAGTTTTTTTGTACCAAAATCAACATGGCATTATATTGAAAATCCAGGGATTATAGACCTTGAAATGTTAGAGGTGCAAAGTGGCGAATATTTGGAAGAAGACGATACTATAAGAGAAAATGTTTTTTGAGATAACCAGCGGTGGGCTTCTTGGTATAGAGGGAATAAAGGTAACGGTAGAAATAGACGTATCAAATGGGTTACCAACTTTTAACATAGTAGGACTACCAGATACCGCTATAAAAGAATCTAAGGAAAGGGTAAGATCAAGTCTAATAAATAAAGGATTTGGTTTTCCGCCAAAAAGGATAACAATAAATTTATCGCCTTCTAATCTAAAAAAGCAAGGTACATTTTATGATCTTCCGATAGCGGTTGGCATTCTTAGCTACCTTGATGTAATAAACAGAGAAAACGTAAAGAATTATGCATTTTTAGGAGAGCTTTCTTTGGACGGTGTTATAAAACCAATAAACGGTGTGCTTCCTATGGCATTAGCACTAAAAGAAATAGGTATAAAAAATTTGGTAGTGCCTATAGAAAACGCTCACGAGATTTCTTTCTTAGAAGATATAAACGTGTATTCTCCTAAAGATATAACAGAACTAGTAAACTTCATAAACCAAGATATAGCTATAAGCCCTATAAAGTTCAAACAAGAAGCAAAAGAAGAAGATTACCTTGATATGATAGATGTAATAGGTCAAAGTATGGCAAAAAAAGCCTGTGCTATAGCGGCGGCTGGTTTTCACAACATGCTTTTAATAGGGCCCCCAGGCAGTGGAAAATCAATGCTGGCAAAAAGACTACCAGGCATTATGCCATCCTTAGATGAAGAGGAGTCTTTAGAAGTATCGAAAATATATAGTGTAGCAGGGCTTTTACAAAACTCGCTTATAAAACAAAGGCCTTTTGCGTCGCCACATGCAAGCGCGTCTGAAGCATCGTTGATAGGCGGAGGAAGCACCCCTAGGCCAGGTGCAGTATCTTTAGCTCACAAAGGTGTTTTGTTTTTGGACGAGATGCCTGAATTTAACAGAAAAGTTTTAGAGGCGCTAAGACAACCTTTAGAGGACAAAGAAGTTACTATATCAAGAGTGCATGGTAGTATAAAATTTCCTGCTTCATTTCTTTTGGTAGGAGCTATGAACCCATGTCCTTGTGGATATTATAAAAGCAACTTAAAAGCTTGCAAATGCACACCGAACCAAATAAAGCAATATCAGTCAAAGATATCCGGTCCTTTGTTAGATAGGATAGATTTGTTTGTGAGTGTAGAAGCTCTAAAAGAGCATGAACTTATAAACAGAAAGAAAGAAATATCTTCAAAAGATTTAAAAGATATGGTTTTAAGGGCTTTTGATGTGATGGAAAGACGATTCAAAAATTCGAGGACGAGGTTTAACTCAGAAATGACCGAAGAAGAGATAGATATGTACTGCATATTGGACGAGTCTGCAAAGAAAGTTTTAAGCAGCGCTATAGCAAACTTAAACCTCACTGGAAGATCCTATGCAAGGCTTTTAAAAGTATCTAGGACTGTAGCAGATATGAATAATTCAGAATACATAAAACCAGAGCATGTAAGCTTAGCTCTTCAATTTAGACCAAACACCAGCGGTATCTTACTCTGATGAAAAGGTTCTTAAGAATCTTTTTGCTTATATCGATAGATGTTGCAGCTTTTTATACTGCACTTTTTTTGGCTTATATAACAAGAAAAATATTGGGAAAGCTGTTTATAAAAAATGTTATTTTTTCATTTAGTTTTGAGTATTTTTTATCTTTTTGGTGGATGCCTATGGTGTTTATATTTTTTTTATGGTATCAAAAACTTTATACAAGAAGATATACGTTTTGGTACGAGGTGGAAGAGATAATAAAAGCTGTTTTTTTATCAGGTGTTTTTATCTTTGCGGTGTTATCTCTTAGTAAAATCTCTTTAGAGATGTCTAGGCTTACCTTGATACTTCTTTGTTTTTATGCTATTTTTACCGTGTCTGTTTTAAGGTATATAGGAAAAAAAGTGCTAAACCGTCTTGATATTTGGAAAAGCCCGATAGTTATAATAGGGGCTGGGTCTTCTGGAAAAAGTGTAGCAAAGGGCATTATAGATGACTGGTATCTTGGATATGAAATAAAAGGGTTTTTAGATGATTTTAAAAGTGGTTTTGTTGAAGTAAAAAGCATCAAGATACCAATAATAGGGAAAGTAGAAAAAATAAAAGACCTAAAAGAAGAGAATATAGAAGCTGCTATTGTTTCTATACCATCTTTGGGTAATGAAGAGTTGGCTCACCTTGTAAATACTGCGCATAGATATATTAAGCAGGTGTTTGTGGTACCTGATTTGAAAGGTATAGGGCTTTTAAATAGTGAATTGTATCATATTTTTACAGAGCAGCTTTTTTTAATAAAGATTACGAACAACCTGGATTCAAAATTAAACCAAATCACAAAGCAGACTTTTGATATTTTGCTATCTTTGATTACGCTTCCTGTATTGGTTTTTGTTATAAGTATCTTTGCTATCTTGATAAAGATAGATAGCGAAGGACCTGTGTTTTTTGTACAAGAAAGGCTGGGTAAAAATGGCAAAATATTCAAATGCATAAAGTTTAGAACCATGTATGTAAATAGTCAAGAGATACTGGAAAATTTTTTAAAAGAAAATAAAGATGCTCAGTTAGAATGGCAAACTTTTAAAAAGTTAAAAAAGTATGATCCTAGAGTTACAAGAGTTGGTAGGTTTTTACGAAAAACTTCTCTGGACGAGCTTCCTCAAATATTCAACGTTTTAAAAGGTGATATGAGCTTAGTAGGGCCAAGACCTTACCTACCTTCTGAGGAAAAAGATATGGGAGATTACAAAGATTATATACTTCTTACAAAACCTGGTATTACAGGTTTGTGGCAAGTAAGCGGAAGAAATGAGCTTTCTTTTGAAGAAAGGCTTAAATTGGACACTTGGTATGTGTTAAATTGGTCGCTTTGGTTTGATATAGTGATAATACTTAAAACAATTAGAGTTGTCTTCAAAAAAGAAGGAGCTTATTAGATTTGTTGTATAATGAAAACTATGGATGTTTGTAAAGATATAAATTGTGTTAGAGCTTTTATTAAAGGTATAAAACAGCAATTTAAAACAATTGGTTTTGTACCCACCATGGGATATCTACACGAAGGGCATATGTCTTTGGTAAAAGCTTCGAAAGAAATGTGTGATATCACTGTGGTTAGTATTTTTGTAAATCCCAAACAGTTTGGACCCAAAGAAGACTACGGCAAATATCCAAGAAACTTAGAAAGGGATTTAGGGCTTTTAGAGGAAGCCAAGGTAGATATGGTTTTTATACCCGATGTAGACACAATTTATCCAGAAGGTTTTTCTACAACAATAAGCATAGGGTCTTTGGCAAATGTTTTGGAAGGTGCTTTTAGGCCAGGGCATTTTGATGGTGTGTGTACGGTTGTTGTTAAGCTTTTTAATATAGTTAAACCAGACAAAGCTTTTTTTGGAGAAAAAGATTATCAACAGCTGAAGATAATACAAAAACTTGTGAAAGATTTGAATTTAGATATAGATATAATACCTATTCCTACAAAAAGAGAAGAGGATGGACTTGCTATGAGTTCAAGAAACACCTATCTAAATCAAGATGAAAGAAGAAGGGCAAGTTCCATATATAGCTTTTTACTAAAAGCTAAAGAAGCTTTTGAAAGTGGTATAAAAGATACTGATAAGATTATAGAGTATGCTAAAGCTGTGCTTGACGTGGACACTGTAGATTATATAAAAATAGTGGATAAAGAAACGCTTGAAGAAAAGACAACCCCAAATAAGTATGATAGAATACTTATAGCTGTGAGAATAGGAAGTACTAGGCTTATAGACAATATAGAGATCTGATATGGGAATACTTGATTTTTTCAGAAAAAAAGAAAAGAAGGAAAACCTTTGGACAAAATGTGAGGAGTGTAAAAACATACTTCTAGCTCAAGAACTGGAAACTAACTTCTACGTATGCCCTAAGTGTGGGCATCATCATCAAATGAATCCATACCTATGGGCAAATATGCTTCTTGACTACAACTATAACGTACTTTTTGAGTACATACTGCCTACGGATTTTTTGTCTTTTAAAGATACAAAAAAATACAAAGATAGGCTAAAAACTTTGAAGGAGACGTCAAATACATCTGAAGCCATTACGGTGTTTGATGGAAAATTATCCGATTACCCCGTTATTTTGAGTGTTATGGATTTTAGTTTCATAGGTGGAAGTATGGGCTCTGTGGTAGGCGAAAGGTTTAAATTAGCTTCTTTAAAAGCAGTCCAAGACAAAAAACCACATATAAGTGTAATCACATCTGGCGGTGCTAGAATGCAGGAAAGCGTAATATCGTTGATGCAGATGGCAAAAACCTCTATAGCGGTGGATATTATGCATAAAAATGGAATACCTTTTATTACTGTGCTTACAAACCCTACCACTGGTGGCGTATCGGCATCTTTTGCGTTTTTAGGTGACGTTATCATTGCAGAGCCTAAAGCGATAATAGGATTTGCAGGTGCAAGGGTTATAGAACAAACTATAAAGCAGCAACTACCAGAAGACTTCCAGACATCTGAATTTTTGCTCAAAAAGGGCATGGTAGACATGGTAGTACATAGACATCTTATGAAGCCGACATTGAAAAACTTGCTAAATTTATTATTTTATAAAAATGCTTGATGTTTTAGAGTATATAAAAAAAGATAACAGTTTAGACAATTTAACGCATACTGTTGTGTATGGAAAAGATATATATTTTATCCAATATTTTGAACAACTTATAAAACAAAAATTTGATGTAAAAACATATTGGGCAGATGAGCTTGACTATGAGAATTTAAAAAATATAACCACTTCTAGAAATATTTTCAACAAAAAAACAGTTATTATAATAAAGAATTTTACAGAACTTTTAAATAAATTGAAAAAAGAAAATTTAGATTTTATAAAAAAAACCCAAAACATACTCATATTTGAAGAGTACGAAGACCTAACAGAAAAAGATATAAAAGCTGTTCAGAACATTCTTGGAGATATAAATATATTAACATCAAAGCAAAAAAAACCTGATTATCTTAAAAGCCTCATACAAAAAAAATTCAAAAAAGAAGGTGTCGAGTTAAGTCAAGACACGATAAACGAATTGTTAAATATCATAGGCACAGATTCTCTAAACCTAAAAAATGAAACAGACAAGCTGCTTGTATTGGCAAAATCTGTACCGATTACAAAAGAGATACTTGCAAAAACCCTTGTAAAAGAGCCAAGAGATGAGGCTTTTTCCATCGTAGATGCTCTGATAAAACAGGATGTAAATAAAGCGCTCTCTATCTTTTACGATAGCGTAAAGTTAGGCCAACATCCGTTGTTAACTCTTGGGTTTATGCAAAAACAATTTATGAATATGTATTTGGCTTTTAAGATGAATGTGAGTTTTGATGAAGCGTGTAAGATTTTAAATATAAGTCATCCGTTTCAGAAAAACATATTATCAAAACAATTAAGTATCGTTAATAAAGATAAGCTTTTTAGTGTTGTAAAGGCTCTTCAAAAAGCCGATATGAGCATAAAATATTATTTTAACGATCCAGTGGAAGTTTTGGAAAAGCTTATTATAGATATTGGGTTAATATTAAAATCATGAGTATAAATACCGATATAAAAGATATGGAAACGCTGATAGTTGAAATAAAGGAAGCGCTTAAAAGACCTTTTGAATATCAAAATATATCTTCTAAACTTCAAGAACTTTTAACTATCATTGAAAAATCTCCGGAAGAATCTATACTAAAACACATGGATGATTTGTTGTTTATATCTAATATTGTATTAGAGCTAAATATCATAATAAACGGACTCGCATCAGAGATTGTAAGCCACATTAAATCCAAAGGATTTTCGGCTAGGGTTTGATATGGGATTTGGTTCATACGATCTAGTGACAAACGCTCTTAACATATTCAAGAAAGCTATAGATATAACCTCACAAAACATAACAAATGCAAGCAATTCAAACTATGCACAAGAGGTCCCGATAATACAAGATACTTATCCTGTTGGTGTAAGCATGCAGGATATAAAAAGAATTCAAAACCTTTACTTTTTCCAGCTTTTACAAAACAAAAGTTCAAGCTTAGACTATTTCAATACAAGATTACAATACAACAAGCAAGTACAAAATATATTTAACGTTGTTGGTCCTAATTCTTCTTCCACATCATACGATGACGCTTTTTTTAGCGCTTTTACACAGCTTTTTACTGACACATCAAACGTAGGATATCAAAACCAAGTACTTACCACAGCAAGCAATTTTGTTCAGAATTTAAATTCAAACGCCTCTACTATCAACAATTTAGCGTACCAAGTCCCCACAGATTCTTTACAATATTTAAATCAGATAAACACGCTTATAAAAAACTTAGCAAATCTTAATCAACAAATTACCACTTCGTATGCGCTTACATATTCAAATGCTCATGACTACAAAGAGCTCTTGGATCAAAGAGATGCATATATATCACAGCTTTCAAAGCTTATAAGCGTAAATGTCCAAGAAGATTCCATTGGAAGAGTGCATATCTCCATAAACGGCGGTTTTACATTGGTAGACGGTACTAATTATTGGAAACTAGCGCTTGGAGGTTCTGGCAACTCACCTTACCAAACAATAGAGTGGTTAAACAACAACAATCAAGCTATAGACATCACAAACTATGTACAGGGTGGAGAGTTGAAAGCGATGATAGATTTCTCGTACGATGTAAATACATATAAAGTAGAGCAAGACAATGTAGCTGCAAACGCAATAATGAACACGAAGATTCCTGTACAGAGCGGCTCAAATTATTACTTGGTACAAAACCTTACAAACACAGATTCACCTATAGGAAATCAAGGAGAAGTATGGAACTTTCCTCCAAATCATGTCTCATCGACAGCGGCTACTCTTTCATCTTTAGGAATATCAAACGGTAGTTTAACATTTTACACTGGTACTACACCAAGCTATACTATATCAAACTACGGCGCTTTAAATCTTGTGCAACTTTCAGATTCAATAAACGCCAGTGGGATGTTTAAAGCAAATGTATCTTTAGACCCTTCTGGGAATTACTACTTACAGATAACGCCCGCTTACAGCAACACTGCAGGTTCTTTAACAAACGTTTACAACATAGTAGATTCTTCATCCAATATAATATTTAATAGCGGGAGTGGGCCTGCTGGTGTGCTTTCGTTTGTAGACAATTCCAGTTCTGGTACATACGCAAGTTTAAATTACACAGATATGTCTTTGGATCAAATCGTAAATACAATAAACAATAGCCCGGCACTACAAGGAAAATATTATGCAAATATAGTATCTTCGCCGTTTGTAGATATGCCTGTTGGATTGTCGTCTTCTACAGATACAATTTCTCAAACAGGTGTGCTTACTTTTAGAAACAACACTACTGCGCTTTTTAGTATCACATATACAAACCAAAGCTTGGTACAAATAGCCAACGAGCTATCTCAAATTCCATCCGCAACGCTTTTCAGCGCAAGCATAGTGAAAGAACAAGACGGACTTTATCATCTTAGAATCCAAATAAAAAATCCAAACGAATACAACATAGTAGATAGCGGAAGCAGTTTCACGAGTCTTTATTCCTTACATATAGCTTCTTTGAATCAATCAAAATACGGTATTCAAGACTCTAAAAACACTTATGCGTTTAGCAAAAACGTTACAAGCAATACGGTATCTTTATCTTCTTATGGGATAGGGCAAAACGCTACGCTTACATTCTACAACGGTAACGTTGCTTTATATTCAATAACAAACTACGGGCAATATTCTTTAAATTCTTTAACATCCTTGATAGATTCAAACCCAGCTTTGGTGGGTCTTTTTAGCGCCAGTGTTGTTTCAAACCCTGATGGGACATATTCTCTTGCTATAAACTCTTCAAATCCATCTAATTATACGCTTACAGACTCATCTTCAAACTTTTTAATGGGTGGTAGCAACGTTTATAAAAGCGAGATGGTTTTTGAAGGTATAGATGCTTCTAGTATATCTGTTAATCCGAGCCTTGGCGCAATATTGCAAAATGTAGACCCAAACTCTGCTTCTAACTTTTCTTATTATTCCAACAGTTGGTGGGCTTCCTCGAAAAGCTTATATCAAACGCTTATAGGGTCTGTAGCATCTACGGTTAATGTTTTACAAACAAGCTATAGCAGTATGAGCTCTTTAGTAAACTCTATAAGCTCTCAAGTTGCCCAAGTGCAAGGTGTATCTCTAGACCAGCAGTATATAACGTTGCAAAACTTACAGCAAGACTATCAAGCTTCTGCAAGTATAGTAAGCATGCTAAACAACTTGATGCAAACCACGCTCAACATGGTAAACGGAGGTTAATGCTATGTCTGGAGCAATACCGGATTTGAGTCTTTACAACTTTTACAAATCTCAAGATAGTGTGGTGTTAAATAACCTTCAAGATACTATAGAAGAAGCTTCTACTGGATATAAGCTTTTAAACATAGGCCAAAATCCGGGCGATACTCAGCAGGTTATAAATCTAAAAAAAGAAATAGTGCTTTTGTCAACGTACTCGCAAAACGCTTTTTCGGCAAGCAATGTACTTACTGCTACTACCTCTGTGCTTGGTAATCTTTATGATTATCTTCAAACAGTAAATACGGATGTTGTAGCAGCTGCTAATGAAGCTACGTACAATTCTACCCAACTTGTAAATATGGGCCAAAGCATTTATTCTATATTGAATCTTACGTTATCAAAAGCCAATGAAAAATTTGGGGACAATTATTTGTTTGGTGGCTCTTCTTTGTCTATACAGCCTTTTGCCGCTGATTTTTCTTACCAAGCCTCTACTACAGATTTTTATACACAAATATCAAACTCTTACCAAGTGCCTACATATCTAAACGGTCAAAACGTTTTTGGACTTAATATACAAACCACTTCAACCTCGTATAACTCTTATACACAAAGTTTTTCTGGGCCCGGTGAACTTATAATACACTATGGCACCAATGTGTATCAGGTAAACTATAACAATACACCCTACGAATGGGACTGGAACTCGGGACTTTCTTCTACAAATGCATCTCTTGGGGTATCTGGCACAATATCTCTTAGTGTGGTTACAGCTTCTGCTACAAATGTTTACAACATTTCTTATTCAAGCACGGATACGTTATCAACATTGTTAAGCAAAATATCTACATCTACGGGAGGTAATTTTAAAGCGTCCATCCTGCACAATTTAGATAATACTTATGGAATAGAAATATCGCCTTCTACAAATAATCCATCTGCTACCTATTCTCTTTATGATAGCAACTCTTTATATAAATTAGACCAAACTCCTTCAAATATATTAGAGTTATCAAATTATATAAACAACGTTTACAGTGGCACTTTGCAGGCTTTTATAAGACAGAACTCAAACTCGACATTTTCATTGGAGATTGCTGGAAAAGATGTGGCAAAGCCTTTAAATATAATAGATTTAAATCAATACGTATCTTCTTCTTTTAAACAAGAAAGCGTTTTTTCTGTATTAAAACAAACGGCTGATAGACTTAGCTTGGGACTTCCAACCATAGACAACGAGCTTGGGGCAAATATGGTTATATCATCTCAAAGCTTTAATAGCCTCACGTCGCCTATCGGAGTAAATGGAACACTGGAAATAAGAATTAGCTCAAGCACAATACCGATAAACTATACCGCAAATATGAGTCTAATAGATGTAGCGAACCTTATAAATAAAGCTTCAAACGGAGCTGCCTATGCAGATTTTGTTCAAAATCAAAACGGTACTTACAGTTTGGAAATAAGTTCGATGTTAGCTTCTCAGTCTCTTACTGCTACAGATGTTGTAAATGGAGCTTTCTCTCAATTCAATAGCAACCAAATACCAAACGGTAGCTACATATTCAATGTTCAAAGAGCTTTAGACCAAATATCTTATGCAAACGCTCAAGTAGGTAGCTACATTCAAAATATTCAAACCCAAGACAACGTTCTCACAAATACCACCACTGTGGCTAATACAGAGCTTGCAAACTATCAGGATGCAAATGTGCCAAACGTGTTAACAGATTATTCTCAATATCAGCTAGCTTACGAGTCTTTGATGAACTTGATAGCAAATCAGAAAAACTTAACAATATTAAAGTATATATAGTATTCCGCATTGTCCAAAATGGCGTCTGTTTTACAAAAACTTTAAATTATAAAAATATTTTGTAAAATGTAATCATTCACTTACTACACTATAATGATGTTAAATCATTGAAATGAAATAATAGTGATATTACAATAGACTTCAAGATAGGTTTTATCCTAAAGGAGGATAGGAATGGACAAAGAGCGGTCTAAGAATCGTGAAAGTCCTGGCAAAAAGTCAGGCAAATGGTTTGGATTGGTGGCGGCAGCTGCTATATCTACGGGTTTTGCAGCTTTTATAATGTATATCAATCCTAAATCATCTCAGGCTAGAGTAGAAAGCTACCCAGTTAACAGTAGGGCCGAGATGATAAGAATAGGGAAACAGATTTACGATCAAAGATGTAGTGGCTGTCACGGTATGAACGGGAAAGGCGATGGTCCCGCTGCTCAGTTCTTTCGTGTAAAACCAAGAGACTTTACCACATGTCTTTACAAATTCAAGAGCACTCCAGGTACGTCACTTCCTACTGATGCAGATCTTCTAAGAGTATTAAAAAACGGTGTACCCTCTACGGCAATGCCAGCATTTCCTCATTATAGCGACCAAGAACTAATGGATGTAATAGAGTACATCAAGACATTTTGTCCAGATTGGAGTAAACTAAAGGCAGAATCTCAGCCACCTCCAGAAAATTGGGAAGCGCTAAGGCCTCCTCCATTTTTGGGTACTCCAGACTCTATAGCGAAAGGTAAGGTGTTGTTTGAGCAAAACTGTGCTGCATGTCATGGTATAAACGGACAAGGTGATGGTCCGGCTGCTCTTTCTATACATGACCCTTCTGCTGAGTGTCAGAAATGGCAAGGTAATACTTGTGTAGAAAGGCCGCTTGAAAGACCCGCAAACTTAACACTTGGTATAATTCCAGGCGTATATGATGTGAATGAGATATATAAGACTATTGCTATGGGTGTATTATCAGGTACCACAGGTGGTATGCCATCGTTTTCATCGTTGTCTAGCAACGATAGGTGGAACTTGGTATCTTATGTACTATTTTTAATGGGTAAAACCCAAAAGTAAGGAGGAAAACTATGAAGCAGCAACAAGAGCTGGTTTATACGGATTTGGTTAAGGCTCATATGCTTATGGGTCTTATAGAATTGTTGCTTGTGATGACATTTGGTCTTACATATTCTTTGACGTTTCTAAATATTCACATAGTAGACCCGTATATGTCACCAGTGAGATTAAGATTTAACCATACAAACGTTGCAGCCTACGGATTTTTAGCTAACTGCATAACTGGTGCTCTATATTGGGCAGTGCCACGTATGACAGGCCATCCAGTTTGGAATAGGGCTTACGGATGGTTGTTGTGGGCAGCTCTTCAAGTAGCAGGTATAGGAACGGTTATATCGTTGTTGTTCTTTGGTGGTACAATGCTTGGCGGACCTGAGCTAAGTAGATGGATAGGGCCTCAATCTGTTGAGTGGTCTGAAACACCTTTTATAATGGACGTACCAATAACCTTATGGTTGTTTGTTGTGATACCGCAGTTTTTGGTCCCAATAATAAAAGCCTCAAAAGAAAAACCTTTGTATACTGGCTTATGGTATATAACAGCGGGTCTTGTATGGACTCCTCTGGTTTACGTGTTAGGTAACTATCCAAGCGTGTTTTTCTATCCTGGTGCGGCAGGTGCAGCTCTCAACGGTAGTTTTATACACGACCTTGTCGGCCTATATGTTACACCCATGGGATGGGGTTTGATGTACTATTTTGTACCTAGGGTTCTTCAAAAACCAATATGGTCTCATGGTTTAGGGCTTTTAGGTTTTTGGGGATTGGCTTTCTTCTATCCAGCTCAAGGTGTTCACCACTATTTATGGTCCCCGATACCAATGTTTGCTCAATATGCTGCTGTATTTGCCACAATAGCTATAGAAATAGTTGTTACTACTGTGCTTGTTAACTTCATGATGACATTAAGAGGCTCTTACGGGGCAATGAAAGAAGACATGGCTTTGAGATGGTTTTATGTTGGTATGATAGATTATTGGATAACTTGTTTCCAATGTTCCATACAAGTGCTATTAACCACTCAAAAAGTCATACACTTTACAGACTGGGTAACAGGGCATGCTCACCTTATAATGTTTGGTACGTTTGGTTTTTGGCTTTTAGGAATGTATGAACACATAGTACCAAGAATGTACGGTTTAAAATACACTTATTCAAGACCACTTTCGGAAATGGCTTTTTGGTTTATGTTGATAGGAACTGAAGTGATGTTTGTAGATTTAGGAGTGGCAGGTATAGCAGAAGGTTTCGCTTGGATCGCTCAAGTCCCATTTATAGATTCTGTAAATCTCGGTAAACCATTCTGGTGGGTACGTACAGCTTCTGGAATATTCATATTCGTAGGTTATATAGCTTACTTCTACAACATACTAAAGACAATGGCTGTAGGAAGAGCATATCAAGCCTCTACGAAAGTGGCTACAGCTTAAGGAGGAATAGATATGGCATCAGGCGGAAGAGCGATACACGAAAAATGGGCTTTTATATTCTTTTTAGCTGGTATAGGGTTTTTTGTAACTGGTACCTTCATCCAAGGTGTTTTACCTATAATGGTGCTTGGTGGTACCAGCAAGATGAAAACTAAAGACCAAGTGGTAGCTGAAGGCTTTTACAAAATGCAGTTTCCAGAGCTTATTCAGCTTTTAGCTATGTATCCAAACTTGTGGAAAAAATATTACAATGTCCCGGACCAGTATTTCTATACGTCTCCTCCAGCAGTGCAAAAGCAGATCATAAAAGGAGTAGCTCAGGCTATAAGCGACGGCAGATGGATATATATGGCAGAAGGCTGCTGGCAGTGCCACTCCCAATTCGTTAGACCAGTATCAAATGAATCAGCTTACTACGGTCACGTATCTGTGCCAAGCGAATATGACAATACGTTGTTCTTACCTCACCTTTTTGGTACAGAAAGAAAAGGTCCAGACCTTATAAGAGAAGCTGGTAAAAAGGGTGCAGAATGGCACTTGGCGCACTTTGTAAATCCTCAGTATACAGTGCCTGGTTCTATAATGCCAAGGTTTGCTAAGTTTGTAGACTTAAAAGACGGTAAACCAGTTTTGACACCAGCAAATCCAAATGACGCTTATGCATCTTTAAACCCAGAACCAACTAAGTATGGTTTGGCTGTGATCACTTATCTTGAATGGTTGGGTAGCTGGTATAGACCAAGGTTCTTTGATGAATGGCGTAAAGAGGTACAAGAAGAGCAGCAAAACCCTCAGGCTATGCAAGCGGCTATGATGAGTGCTGGCAACTCGGGCAATTCTTCGCCTAGTGCTTCAAATTCAAACAACCCAAGCTCTTCATCAAGCTCAAACTCTACAAATAGCAATAAAACTGCTTCACCATCGGGAGCATCGCAATGAGCAAGGGAAGAAAAATATTCTTAATAACAATGGTTATTGCGGTAGTGCTAATGGCTGGTATTCCGTTCTCCTATAGGCTTATAAGCTGGGCTATAGTGGGGACTTCTGCCAGCGACGATGCTCACTCTGTATTTATAGTTATTACTACAACGTATCTATTTGGCATGTTGACCTTTGCTTCGTTTTTTATGTGGGCTTTTTTGAGAGGCGAGTTTAACAACATAGAGGCCTCTAAATTTGATATGATAGATATGGATAAAAAATACGATAGGATTGAGCATACGGAGGTGTAATTATGGCTGATGCTAAAAAAAGATATTTGACACCTGCTGAGCCAGATTATAAAGTAGGTGGATATCAGGGAAACAAGATACCTTTGATGGTTATTATTATGTGGCTTATGTTCATAGTGCTAGCCGTTACATACACTATCGTGGACGTGATACCGGACTTATCCAATTGGTTTAAAAGTTGGCCAGTAGATAAAGCCCAGTGGTATCACTTCTATAAATATTACGGGAATCAAAATCCTTAAAGCTTCAAATTATATATGGGGGTTCTTAGCCCCCATTTTATCTTATGAAATAAATGACTCTAACATCATAGCAAAAATATGAAATTTCTATTATAATATTTGTATTCTTTATGAAAGTAGAGGCTTTTAAGCATATAAAACATTACTTAGAAAATGTTAATAAAAAATATGGGTTTGTATTTTCTTGGATAGGCTTAAGAAAGAGTGATTATACGGTTTTTCCACTAATATCATCAAAAGAGAATGAAGACTATTTGAAATATGTGAAGTTAAGATGGGACGATTCACCATACGGTAATGCACCTGTAGGAATGTCAATAAAAACAGCTCAGATTCAATATTCAAATGATATGCTTAAGGATGAAAGGTTTGAGCCAGTTTATGAGCTTTTAAAGAAGAAAAAGTTTTTGTCGATGATTGCTATTCCTTTGTTTAAAGATAACAATCAAGTGCTTGGGGTTTTCGCAGGTTATTCTGATAAAATTAATTTTTTTAACGATGAAATTATACATAGCATATCAAAGGATGTTGAAAATATAAATCAAGAGCTTGCCAAGATCTATAAAGATGAAATTCAAATAGAGGAAAAAATAAACGAATATCTTAGCATTTTGTACGATACGATAACATATATAAACAAAGGCACTGCATCAAACATAGATCCAAAATATCTAACCGTAGATGTTTTAAACGATTTAGATAGGCTTTTAAACGCGGATGGCTCGGAGTTTATAATATATAATAAAACAGATAACAAAGTTGAGATGATTGTAGCATCTGACTTATTTTTAGAAAATTTTTCTAAACCATCCTTTGACTTAGAAATGTCCGGAGTTTTGTCGCCTTTTTTAAAATATTATATGGAGAAAGAACATGTAGCAAACATAGATTATGAGCATGATCCTTATGCTTCAAAATGGTATATAGAAAAAGGGTTAAAATTTATAAATTCTACATCTATAAATACTTATATATACAATAAGGATACTGCTTGCATGCTTCTTCTTGCAAGAAAAAATGAAATGCTCATATCAGAAACAGAGCTTAACATACTAAAGCTTATCAATCAGGCTTTATTTAGCATTTTTGTAACAAGGAAATATCTTACAGATATAGATTCTTTGCGTATACATCTTGAAGAAATTGCTACAAAAGATCCATTGACAGGATTTTACAACAAAGACATGTTTGATATGTTCTTAGAAAACGAAGTAAAAAAATCAGCAGCTAGGATGATATCAAATGCTTTTAGTTATATATTGATAGATATAGATAACTTCAAATATATAAACGATGCCTACGGTTATCAAGCTGGGGATATGGTTATAAAAGAACTATCTAATATATTAAAATCTAGTACTAGAGCTTCAGATATATTGGCTAGAATAGGCGGAGATGAGTTTGGGATAATTGCACAAGATACGAAAGTACAATCTGCAAAGGTGATAATGGAGAGAATAAATGAGAGATTAAGCTCTCAGCCGATAAAATTAGAAGATAAAAAAATATATATAAGTCTATCCGTAGGCATATCAACGTGCTTTGAAAAAGAAAATCAAAGTTTACCAACATCGGGTTTTTCAGACGACGATAAAGCTCAAAATAAGCGCCTATCTAAAGTGTTTTGCTCAAAAGAAGAGGTTAAGATGCTTGCCGAAGAAGCGCTAAGAAAAGCAAAAAAGAGTGGGAAATCAAGCGTGGTTATAGCCTCTTTCCAAGATAACGATACGGAATATATTTCAAAATACGAACTTATAAACAAAGCTATAAGCGAAGGCTTAATAAAACCGGCGTTTCAGCCAATTTTTGATCTTGAAGATGGAAAAATAATAGGTTTCGAGGCTCTTTGTAGAATAGAGATAAACAACAATATAATATATCCAGATCAATTTATAGAGGAGGCTGAAGATTTGGGGCTTATAAATAAGATAGATTTACTTATGATAAGAAAAGCTTGTGAGAGAATATCGGTGTTAAATAAAAAAAATAATTCTAAGGGTAGTTTAAGGCTTTTTGTAAACATAAGTGCAAAAGCTTTTAGAGATAGAAGATTTTTTCAGGATGTGGTTGATATAGCAAAAGAGTACGATATGCAAAATAGACTTTACATAGAGATAACAGAAAGGGAATCTCTTTCTAGCTTGGAAAAATTTGAAGAGATAGAAGAATTTTTAAAATATTACGGTATCCATTTTGTAATAGATGACTTTGGAAGTGGATATTCTTCATTTTTATATCTAAAGTTTATAAAGACAGAGATTCTAAAGATAGATGGGGCTTTTGTTAGAAATATAACAAAAAACGAAAGAGATAGGGCTATAGTTAGCGGTATAAATACAACAGCTAAGCACCTTAATACAAAAACGTTGGCAGAGTTTATAGAAGATGAAGAAACCCTCAACGCACTTGTAAAGATAGGAGTAAATTACGGTCAAGGGTATCATCTTGGCAAACCAACTTTTGATTTGGAAAAATTCTTTCAATAATTTATAATATTTGCTATGAAGATAAAAGATTTCTTAAAAGAAAACAAACTAAGCATAGGTGACAACGTAAAATTTTTATTGGAAAAGCTGGGAAAGGAATCTTTGGAAAATACCATAGAATCAAAGCTTGGGGAAGCCGCCAAAATGTCAAAATCAAAGGCCAATACGGTAGACCCGGCCATGGCTATAGAAAAATACGGTGCTGATACCATAAGGCTTTATATACTTTTTGCAGCACCTCCAGAGCAAGATTTTGAGTGGATAGAAACTTCAATAGAAGGTGTTCATAGGTTTTTGAAAAGAGTTTTCAACTTTGTTACTTCAAACATCTCTATTTTAAAAGCCAGGTACGATGATAAGGAAAAAAACAAGGATTTATACTATGAAATAAATAAATGTATTCAAAGATACAGAAAAGATTTGGAAAAATACCAATTCAACACTATGATAGCATCAGCTATGGAGTTGTTTAACTATTTACAAGATTTTAAGCCAAGCAACGACGAAGATAAGCATACTTTAAAAGAAGGCGTTTTAACGCTTTTGAAGATGTTGTATCCAATGGCTCCTCATATAACAAGCGAGCTGTTTGAGATGATAGGTTACGATAAAGAGATAAAATTACCAGAACTTGATGAAACCGCTCTCCTAAAAGAAAAGATAGATATCCCAGTGCAAATAAACGGCAAACTAAGAAGTACTATAACTATACCAGCTGGAGCTGATGAAAGTTTAGCTTTACAAACGGCGTTGCAAGACGATAAAATAAAAAAATATATAGATGGTAAAGAGATAAAAAAGGTTATTTTTATAAGAGATAAACTCCTTAATATAGTCATATGAATATCGGACAAAGATTGAAATACATAAGAGAATCAAAGGGTATTTCAAGAAGAGAATTGGCAAAGATGATGGGAAAGGATGAAGTGTCTTTTGAGCAGTACCTATACAAATTAGAATCTGGGAAAATCTTAAATCCTGGTATAGAGCTTGTAGAATCGATATCAAGAGCCCTTGGTATAAGTCCAAAAGATTTGTTGGAAAAACAAGAGGAGCACAGCGATATTGAGACTGTTTTTGCAATACCTATTGTAAATGTAAAAGCGGGAGCCGGCAACCCTCTTTATGCAGAAGAATACATATATGTAAACGATATAATACCATCAAAATATCTAAGCGCTATAAAAATAAAAGGTGACTCTATGGAACCGATTATAAGAGATGGAGAATATGTCATAATAGACACATCTTCTAAAGATATAATAAACGGCAAAATATACGTTATATCAGATAAAGATGGTGGGCTTTTGGTGAGAAGGATATATAAATTAAACGACGGGTTTTTCAGGCTTTTACCAGAAAATGAAGCTTATAAAAGCCAAGATGTGAAAGCAAGCGAGATAAGAATAATAGGTAAAGCTATAAAAGCGGTAAGTCCTTCCAGAAAATTGACTTAAGAATATTTATAAACTATCTTACCTTTATATATAGTATAAAATACCTTAGAAGTAAGTACACTATTTAAAAAAGGAGAATTTGAAGATTTCGAAGGATTTATACTCTCGTCAAATAACCATTCATGACTTTGGTGCCATAAAACTAGGTTTGCCAAGGCTCCTTCTTTTATTGTATTATCAAAGCCGAGAATCTTGGCAGGGTTTTTAGACATAAGAGTTATCAAGTTTTTAACATCTATAATACCATCTTTTACAAGACTCATCATGATTGGTAGGGCTACTTGAAAACCTAACATGCCAGCAGCACCTTTAATAGGATGGATTTTCTCGTGCTTAGCATGAGGTGCATGGTCTGTAGCTATACAATCTATTATTCCTTCTTGTAGTGCTTTTATAAGAGCTTCTTGGGTTTTGTAATCTCTAATAGGCGGATTTACCTTTAGGATGGTTTTTTTCTTAAAAGCTGCAAAACTATTTAAAGCAAGATGGTTTGGATTTACTTCACAGGTTACATTTGCACCTTTTTCTTTGAAAAATTTAACTATGTCAACGCTTAAAGAAGAAGAAAGGTGTTGAATATGCAACCTGCCACCTGTTTCATAAGAAAGTATGCAGTCTCTTGCCACCATCACATCTTCCGCATAAGAAGGTCTAAACGGAAGTCCGTAGACGCTTGAGAAAGCTCCCTCGTCAAAAGCGCCATTTCCAGCAAAAGCATCATCTTCACAATGGTTTGCCACAAAAGAATCTAATACGCTGACCATTTCAAGAGCCTTTAGCATAAGCTTTTGGTCTTGCACTGGGGCACCGTCGTCTGTAAAGCATACAGCCCCAGCTTTTTTAAGCCTATAAAAATCTGTAAGTTCTTTGCCGGCTCTATTTTTAGTTACGCAAGCGCTTACTTTTATATCGCATATTCCTATTTTTTCAGCTTTTGAGAGTATGTAAGATATAACGCTTTCGTTGTCTATTGGAGGGTTTGTATTTGGCATACATACAATAGTGGTAAACCCACCAAAGGCGGCTGCTTTCGCACCACTTTCAATATCTTCTTTGTAGGTAAAACCTGGATCCCTTAGATGAGCGTGTATATCAACAAAGCCAGAGCAAGCTATTAGTCCTTTGGCTTCTATAATGTTATAATCTTTTTCTTCAATGCATTCTGATATTTTGTCTATCTTGTCATCTTTTATTAAGATGTCAACTTCTTTGTCAAAGTTTAAATTTGGTTCTATAAGCCTTGCGCTTTTTATAAGAAGATATCTACTCATTTATTACATTATATCAAAATTTGGCTTATAATAATTTGTATACCAAAAGGAGGTAAGGTGTATGCAATTTTTTATAGACACGGCAAATATAGACGAAATAAAGCAAGCGATAGATTGGGGAATATTGGACGGGGTTACTACAAATCCTACTTTAGCCGCCAAAACTGGAAGACCCTTCATGGATGTAGTTAAAGATATACTTAGTATAGTGGATGGGCCGGTGAGTTTGGAGACGGTATCGTTGGATACGGAAGGCATGGTGAAAGAGGGTAGATTCTTAGCGGAGCTTGGCGACAACGTGGTAGTAAAAATACCTATGACAAAAGAGGGTATGAAAGCTGTTAATATACTTGAAGAAGAAGGGATACCAACCAATGTAACGTTAATATTTAGCCCCATGCAAGCTCTTATCGCTGCTAAAGCAGGAGCCAGCTATGTATCACCGTTTATAGGAAGATTAGACGATATATCTACAGATGGTATGAATCTTGTGAGAGATATAAGAACAATATTTGATAACTACGGCTACGAAACCGAAATAATAGCTGCAAGTATAAGACACCCAATCCATGTACTTGAAGCTGCAAAGGCTGGAGCTGATATAGCTACTATTCCATTTAACGTATTAGAAGCTTTATTCAAGCATCCTCTTACCGATATAGGCATAGATAAGTTTTTAAAAGACTGGGAAAAGGTTCCGAATAAACCGTTTTAACCTTCAAAACTATAAACATCTAATTTTAAAAAGAGGAGGGCTAAGCGGGGGTATATGAGGTATTTTTATGTTTTTAGTTGAAAAAACATCGTTAAAAGTAAAACTGTTTGGCCTTGGTTTAATAACCTTAATCTTGGGTATATTATACACCTACAGTAGCTATGAAGCAAATTTAACTTATATGGAGCAAATGTCGAAAGAGATGAAAGCTATATCGATATCAAAGCCGTTGTTTAAACTATACATGGATTTAGAGTCTGCAAGAATTTACAGTAGATCTTTAGCTGGAGGAAATACATCTGTTAGACCTGCTCTTGAAAGGGCAGTAGAAAATGTGGACAACGATTTAAAAGCATCGGCAAGCTTTAATAAAAAATACGGGAGAGCTCTTAATACTGCAAAAGATTTGATTAGTAAGTTTAAGTTTTGAAAATGCGCGATCTTATCTCTATAAGAATGAGAGCTTCCTTTAAGAATGCTCATATTTCTGGAGCGGAAAGGATATGTAAGAAAGAAAAAGTTTCGCAAATTATAAATGAGCTTCTAAAAAGGCCAAAGTTTTACGATTTTATAAGCATAAAAACAGAAGAAGTAAAAGAGCTTGAATTTATAAAGATGCCATCCATAAGGAGTTTTGATTTTAAAAGCGTAGAAGAGGCAAGGGCTTTTGCTAAAGTACTTCTTGAAAAAGCTGGTATAAAAATGGATATAGCCAATGATGTGATAGAGCTTATTTCTAAAGGAGCGGCTTTTGGCAAAAACATGAGGGGAGCGATGCTTATAGATATTGATACAGGGCAAAGACTAGAGGAGGATAAAGAAAAAGGTATAAGGACCATAAAAGTAGATTGGGAAGATAGAGATTTAGCAAAACAGATGTTGCTCTCTTCTGGATATAAAATAACTGACAGGGCTTTAGATGCTCTTGCCCTCGTGTCTAAAAATATAAGATGCGGAGTGATTGCAGAAGTTTGTTGGAGCGATGATGTAGATTATACAACTGGTTATGTGGTCGTAAACAAAACCTATTACCGCATAAATCCAATGAAAAATTTCGGAGATCCGTTTGGCGGAAGGGCTTATTTCATAAAAGCTGAAAACTTGGAAAATATCGTAGATTGTCTAAGGAATAAAGCATTTTTAGTGAGGCTAAAAGAGTGAAATTAAATTATAATTTTGGTATGAAGAAGTATAGAAAGTATATTATAATGGCAGCAACGCTTTTATTTTCAACAGTCAAAATCACATATGCTATAGACGACTCTTGGTATAAGGCTTACGATACCACCAAAAAAGATGTATACTCTTATCCAAGCTTTTTGTGGAATAAAAAAGCATACACCATAGGAGCTTTAGCGGTTATTGGAAGTAGTTTACTTATAGATAAAAGCGTTAAAAACTTTTTCATACACAATAAAAACAAAACTGCAAACGATATAGCAAACGTCGTAGAACCTTTTGGAAACTACATGGTAATGATACCTTTGGTATCTGGAATGTCTTTTTACGGGTATTTCACAAACCACAAAAAGTTAAAAGATGCTTCTCTAACTTCTCTGGAATCTGGTCTTTTTGCCGGTGTTATGGCTTTTGGATTAAAAACCATAGTGGGTAGAGAAAGACCAAACTACACTAACTCAAACGTCCATTTCAAACCTTTTAAGATAGAAGAAAAATATTCATCATTTCCATCAGGCAGTGCTACGATAGCCTGGGCTACAATAACCCCTTATGCCGTTTACTACAATAAACCCATCCTTTATGCTATACCTGTTATGGTTGATGTAGAAAGGCTATACAAAAATAAACACTGGACTTCAGATGTTTTGGCAGGTTCGTTTTTGGGGTTTTCTGTGGGATTTTTACTTAGTCAAAACCATTTAAAACTTTTTGGTAAAGATATTTCTATACAAACAGACGGTAGAAGCGTTGTGTTGTCCACAGAATTTTAAAAAAACCTCTACAAAACTATAAATTAAGTTAAAATAATAGTATGGAGCTTTTATATTACATATTGGTGGTGCTTTTTA
>PNJC01000107.1 GCA_002878215.1 Hydrogenobaculum sp.
AGGTCAGCTCGTTTTTACCACACTTCATATAAATTCCGCCTTTGTATTTTACGATGCTGTTAGCTCAATATTTCACGTAGATTACGAAAGCTCAGTAAGAATGCTTATACTTAGTCTAAATCAGGTTTTGGTCAAAAGCGTTTGTCCTCATTGTGCCATAGAAATGCCTATAAAAGATGCATCGCGGACAATCTCTGATATAACCTTAAGAACACTACCATATATCAACAAAGATGAATTTAGAGATTTTATAAATCAAGACTTTCCCATTAAAGTAAGGAATGAGAGCGGCTGCCCAAAATGTGGTTTTACTGGGTATGCTGGTCTTACACCAATATACGAATACATGTATCCAGACGTAAACACAAAAGAGTGGATAAGAAAAGACAGGCCTTCCCCTTACGAAATAGAAGACCATGTAAGAAGAGAACACCTTGGTAAAAACAAATTGGATGTATACATGGAAAAACTAAAGGCTGGTATAGTAGATTTAAGCCCATCGACTTTAAACGCTTTGAGATAAAAAAGGTTATGAGCGTTATAGTAAAAGTATCAAAAGAACTTTATGTAGAAGATTTGAAGAAATCTTTTTTACCAAACAAACTCTATGTTTTACCAAAAGATGTTTACGAATCTTACATAAAATCTGGAATACCTATAGACTACGTAGATAGTCTAAAGACCGTATTTGATAAAACTAACGATTTTAACAACAAAAAAATCTTAATACTAACAATGCAAGCTCTCGGCGATGGGCTCATGTTGACACCGTTTTTAAGGTTTTTAAAAGAAAATTTTCAAAATATTCATATTGCCCTTGAAACAAAAGAGCACTTTAACCTTTTAAAAGATTGTCCTTACGTAGACGAATTTGTATATTCTCCTACCGAGCTTTCCTTTGTTAAAAGCTTTGATATCGTATTGGATCTTTACATGCTCGTTGGTTCACCTATGTTTGATTTAAATTTGGTAAGCTCTTATTACTTTAAACTCTTTGGCTTTAAGACACCAGAACACAAAGAAAAGCTTATACCCTATGTTTACGTAGATGAAGAGATAGATAAAGAAATTAAAAAACTTTTCGATGATTATAGAAACATATATAAAAAACCTATCCTTGGTTTTCACTTTTCCGCTTCATCACCTCATCGCATGCCACCAGTAGACATATTTTGCGATGCCATAGCCCCGCTGCAAAATGATTTTACGATAGTCTATTCATACCCTTCTCAATATAAAGATTACGCAAAACAAATACAAAATTATTTACCAAAAGCCGTAGATATATCATCTCATATAAAAAGCGTGCAACATTTACCTTCTTACGTAAAAAATCTTGATTTTCTTATATCAGTAGAGACAGTATTGCCTCATATAGCTGCCGCCGTTAAAACACCTACTCTTGTAGTGCTTGGACCAGGCAGTTTTAAAAATATATACGATTATGGAATAGACTTCATAAAAGCCTTAGAGATGAACTATAAGGGACAAATATGCTCAAGTCCTTGTCATCTTCACGTATCTACGAGGTGTCCAGAAGCTGTTGTAAAACAAACCAACCTCTCTCCTTGTTTTTCAAACTTAAACTCTTTTTCTCTTACAAATAAGTTTTTAGAGCTTTTAAAAGCTATAAACAAAAAAGATTTACTAAAACAAACAGATAGTGGCAGACTTGTGAATCGTGGCAGACTTGTAGAACAGATAACAATAGAAGAAAACATCAACAAAATTATTTTTAGACTAATATCTACGTTGCCTGTTAGCTTTTTCTATGAAGCTGGACTCTCTTTTATCTCTAGCATTCCCTATCTAAAAAACATAATGAGCTTTGTGATAAATTCTTTATTTGTAAAATCCTTAAATTGGAAAAATTTTACACCAATTTTGATAGCAAGAGGATTCGAAAGCGTTGTAGCTTCGTTGTTTGTAAAAGAACTTTGGAAAGATAACGACTACCGTATATATGTGGAAAATGAACACTACAAAAAGATATTATATTATCTTGATATAGACTCACATATCCTTGATTATGAAACTCTTTACATACCAAATCAAGCTCTTGTGATAGACTTATCGCTATCTTCCGAAGAACCTTATGATTATAAAAAACACGTTGACAAAGTATCAAAAAGGTTAAAAGAAGATTCTATCTTCTTTTCATTTGTATTTAACAAGGATAGACTTAAAAACACTATACAAAAAGGACAGGACACTTATCAACCACCCTTTGACAATTATATAAACGATGTATCTTACCAAGAGCTTTCGGATTTTCAAAATTATCATATAAACTATATTTCTATAAATCCGGCAGATTTTATAAACATTTTTGGAGATTACTCTATATTCAAAGAAATATCTCCACACAATCAAGCTTTCAGGCTTTTAATAAAAAATAACAGTCTTTACAAAAGTTATTGCCAAATATTCGCTCTATCAAACATAGAACATGAAGATAACTACGAGGACATTACAAGGTTTTACTCTTTTATTGAAAAAACATATATGAAAGCCGAGCATTCGGCCTATACAAATATATCCGATGACAATGTGAAAACATTATGTTTTTTAACTAAAAGCTTATCAAAATACTTAGAAAATCATATAAAAACTTACTTTGAAAATGCGCTTACCATAAAAATGCCTATTTTCGATAAAAATATAGTAGAAAAGTACATAGAAAAATATACAGATATTGAAAACATATGGTTTTTAGGCGATGCTTTTATAGATTATTTCAAACAAGATTTAAATTTTCTTAAGCATATGCTTTTTGGACCATCTTTAAACATATTGATAGACAAAAACCCGTTTTTAGATGACGATTATTTAATTACACTCGTAAGCTTTCTAAGAGATTTCCCCAACGTCAATTTTTACACTACTCATAAAGGTGTTTACGATATATTTGGCAAAAAGCATCAAAACCTAAAGTATCTTGAGATAAACCCCAACGATATTGAGCCTTTGGTCCCAGAAAATAAAAAAACAATAGATATCCTTATAGTAAGCTCTTCAAGTTTTATCAAAAACATCAAATACAGCAATGAACTTGATACAGAAGAGTTTTACAGCTCTTATATAAACGGTTTTTCTAAAAACCTTCAAAGGATTATCCTTGATTTTATCAAAGAAAAAACAGGGAAAAAAGATCTTTACTATGAGGATAAAGTGTTTTTGGATTTTTACAAAGATATTACAAACAACAGCGCCAGCTTAAACTACTTCATAGCTCAGGAGATAAAAAATATAGCCTCTAAATATACAAAAAATATACTTCACATAGGCAACCTAAACTTCTTAGAACCAAAATCGCTAAAAGAACTAGCGCTTGAGCATTTAAAAAGCAGTAGATATCTTCCAGATATTTTAATTACACAAGAAGATTTTCTTGATTTCATAGCCAAAAACTCTAAATTTATCGTTTATCTTGATGGTCTTGAAAACTTTCAAAAACTTCCTTACTTTTGCTTAAAAGCTTCAAAATCTGGTATTGCGTGTATTACAAAATACCAAAAATTCTTAGAAGACATAAAAGCGCCAAATATCATACTCCCAAAAAACATAGAAGAGTTATTAAGAATAGTAGATAATTTTATGCGTGGTAGACTTGTAAACCGTGGCATACTTGTTTAGCGTGGTAGACTTGTTTAGCGTGGTAGACTTGTAAACCGTGGTATACTTGTAATCATTGAAATCTAAATTTTTTTATATTATGATTTATAATAGTTCATTATAAAAGAGGTGTGTTATGAAAAAAATCAATATTGGAGAGCTAATAGCTGGTTTTAGCGTAAGCTTAATTACATTTACAGGTATAACCGCTATTTATCATTTTTCTAATGGAGCAGTTTTTTCAAATACAAGCACGACTGCAACACCTGTGATATCAAGTCCTCCTCCTGCTAGTACTACACCAATAACTATATGGGGTGGTCCTTTGGGTGAAGTTGGTGGAAGCAGCAATCCAGGAGCAAGTGGCAGTAATCCGTGCCCTGGTTTTTCCTCTACTACTTTGATTTATGACAACACCCCGCATTCAAGCAGTACGAAATACAATTTACAACATATTTTAAGCAGTTGCTCAAGTGCTACCATTGTGGTGACGGTTGCTGGAGGACAAGGTGGTAATTCATCTTCTTACAGCGGTGGTTTAGGTGGTAGTACAACATTAGAAACATCTTTATCATCGTTTATTCAAGAATTTGGAAACAATCCTACATTTTTCTACGTAGTAGGTGGTGCTGGAGGAAACGATGGCTACGCAGGTGGTGGCGG
>PNJC01000002.1 GCA_002878215.1 Hydrogenobaculum sp.
CCAAGGTATGCACTTGGGTTTATGCTAAACGCTTGTTTGTGGCTTTTTGGAAAAGAAGAAGAAATATTGGACTTAAAAGAAGACCTAAAGGCTTCAAGCTCTCATTACGAAGAAATTTCAAAAGACATAGCAAAAGGGCTCTTTGGATACGTGCCCATCATATACGGCACACCGCTTACGGAAGCAGCCGCTTACAGATTTAAAACCCAAATAAACGAAAACTCAAAAACACCAGCTTACAACGCTTATATACCCGAGATGCATCACAACGAAGTGGTGGGTTATACAAACCCAGATATAAACCAATACCTTAGGTTTGTAATAGTAGCTGACAAAAAAGAGCATCCAAGGGTAAGCCTAAGGGTAAATATGACAATAGATATTTTAAAAGACAAAGGCTTTAACCCGATACTCATATCAGAAGAAGGAAACTCCTACATTTCAAGGCTTTTAAAAAATATATACATAGGGGATTTTGCCAGCTATCACTTAGCAAACATGTACGGCTACGACCCGTTGCCCGTAGATATAATAACTTATGTAAAAAAGAGGCTTCAAGATGGATAGAATAAGATTTGCAGAATCGCCGTTTGAAGGGCATCCAGACAAGCTTGCAGACATTATATCCGATGAAATATTAGACGAGTTTATGAGAAAAGACCCTTTTTCCAGGGTCTCAATAAACGTTTTGCTTAGTTCTAACATCGTTTTTATTGCAGGGGAAGTGTCTTCCTCTGCTTATGTAGATTTACAGATGGTATCAAGAAAAGCCATAAAAGAGGTAGGCTATACAAAACCAGAATACGGGTTTGACGGAGATTTGATAGGTGTTATAAGCTCTATAAACGAACAAAGTCCAGAGATAGCCCTTTGCATAGCCTCAGAAGGAGCGGGCGACAGCGCTATAGTGGTAGGTTATGCCACCGATGAGACCGACAACTTCTTGCCAGCCCCTATATACTACGCTCACAAAATCTCAAAAACCACATCTGATTTTAGAAAAAAAGGCATTATGCCCTTCTTAAGACCAGACGGCAAAACGATAGTAGGGATAAAATACGAAGACCAAAACACATTTTACATAGATTCTATAAATATGTTTGTGCAACATGACCCAGATATAAGCTTAGCTCATTTGAGAGAATTAATATTTGAAGATATTATAAAAAAACACATACCAGATACTTTGCTAAGAAAAGAGACCAAGATAAAGATAAACCCAGCCGGTAGGTTTATAATAGGGGGTCCAGTGGCGGACACAGGCATAACAGGCAGAAAGATTGTATCAGACGCCTACGGCGATATTTCTTTTTCAGGAGGAAGTGCATTTTCTGGCAAAGACCCAACAAAGACAGACAGAGCCGCTTCTTACATGGCAAGATACATAGCAAAACATATAGTGGCAGCCAAATGGGCAAAAAAAGTCCTCATACAAATAGCTTACGCTTTTGGCGTAAAAGAACCCATCGGTTTTGACATAGAAACCTTTGGCACTGAAACAAAGCCTATAGACCTTATAAAATCAAGAATAAAAGAAGTATTTAGCTTGTATCCCAAAGATATCATAGAAACCTTAGATTTAAGAAAACCTATATACAAAAAGACCGCTTGTTATGGACACTTTGGCAAAGAAGGTCTTCCGTGGGAAACGCTTGATAAGTTAGAATATTTTTCTTAATATGAAAATAAATTTTGTAAACTTAGGATGCCCAAAAAACTTGGTGGATTCAGAAAATCTTATTGGTTTTTTTAAGAAAGAAGACATAAGCTCTTATCACAAAGCTGATACCATCATCATAAACACCTGCGGGTTTATAGAGCAAGCCAAAAGAGAATCTATTGAGCATATTTTAAGAGCAATAGAAGATGGTAAGAAAGTGCTTGTGACAGGATGCCTTGTTTATAGATACAAAGAAGAGCTTCAGAAGGAAATACCAGAAGCTATTTTTTTCGAAAATATAAAAGATTTAGAAGGTATCAAGCTTTTAGAAGCACCAAAAAGACAAATTACCACAAAATATTACGCTTACCTTAAAATAGCGGAAGGCTGCAACAGAAAATGCTCTTTTTGTGCAATACCAAGCATAAGAGGACACCATAGGTCAAAATCCATAGAGGAGCTTGTGGACGAAGCAAAGTATCTCAAAGAAAACGGCGTGAAAGAACTCATCATAGTATCTCAAGATACCCTTTACTATCAAGAGGACAACTCTTTTAAAAGCATAATAAAACTCTTAGAAGCCCTTGAAAAGCTAGATTTTCCTTGGATAAGGCTCATGTACCTTTACCCAAACAGCATCACCAATGAGCTTGTAGATTTTATAGATAATTCTAAAAGCGTATTACCATATTTTGATATACCGCTTCAACATATATCTGATAAAGTTTTAAAAAGCATGAGAAGAGGATACACAAAAAAAGATATTTTTAGGCTTTTAGAAAGCATAAACTCTATGAAACACAAAAAACCTATCTTGAGAAGCTCTTTTATAGTAGGATACCCAACGGAAGAAGAAAAAGACTTTGAAGAGCTTTTAGATTTTATAAATGAAAAACTTTTCCAATTTGTAGGAGTTTTTGAATACTCCCACGAAGAAGGGACTTTTGCTTATCAGCTTGAAGACATCATCCCACAAGAAGAAAAACAAAGGCGCTACAAAGAGGTGTTTAATCTATCTCAAAATATATTGGAAGAAAAAAACAGCGCTTTGGTAGGACAAGAGATAGATATACTAATAGAAAAAAAAGACAAAGGAAGAGCCTTTTTCCAAGCCCCCGACATAGACGGGATAGTAATATTAGACAACAAAACCTCTAAAACAGGCGTTATAAAAAAAGCAAGGGTAATAGGAAGTATAGGCACAGATTTGCTGGTGGATGTATGATACTTTATATTCTAAATATCATATTTTATCTAATGGCTTTTGTAAGTTTCTTACTTTATACATTAAAAGCAAAAAATACAATAAAGTATAGCTTAGTCTTTATAATGCTTGGGAATCTGTCTTATCTTGTTAAGCTCATAATAAACGTAAAAACTGGTGTAGTGTTTGGTAACATAGATGCCATAGTAGCGTTTTCTGGCAACGTCATCATGCTTTTTTACGGCATACTTCTTACAAGATTTAGAAATTTAGAGAATATAGGGTTTATCATATCTTTTATAGGTGCTCTATTTAGCATGGCTAATTTAAGAAACGTATTTTTACATCAGCAGCCGAGCCTCTTAAATCCGATATTTTTAATACATATAATAAGCGCAGGACTCTCTTACTCTTTTATCATGCTTGGAGGCATTTTTTCACTTTTAAAGCTTATATCAGAAAAGCAGATAAAACAAAAAAAGTTTTCAAAAACCTACGTCCCTATTTACACTCTAATATTTATAGAAAAACTTTCCATAAATATGAGCTTTATATTTTTAACCATCACCATACTTTTTGGTGTTATGTGGTCTTTTTATTACGATAAAAGCCTTTACGTAGACCCAAAGATTATAGTCATATCGTTTTTATGGTTTTACTATGCAATACTTGTCCATACTTACATATTTAAATCTTCAAAACCTACCACCATATCGGTTTTATCGGCTTTAGGAAGCACAATCACAGTTATATCTGTCATATTCATAAAACATAGTATAATAACAGGATGAGTAAAGCTTGGTCCGGAAGGTTTAAAGAAGAAACTCTAAAAGATGTTGAGCTTTTCACAGAATCTATAAGCTTTGACAAGGTTTTGGCTCTTTATGATATAGAGCAAGATTTTGCCCACTTGGAAGCTCTTCTAAAAGCAAACGTCATCTCAAAAGAATCCTACGAGAACATCAAAAAAGGTCTTCAAAAGATAAAAGAAGAAATAGAAAAAAACGAATTTAACTACGACATATCAAAAGAAGATATACACATGAACATAGAAAGCAGATTGTATGAGCTAATAGGAGAAGATGCTAAAAAATTACACACAGGGCGCTCAAGAAACGACCAAGTAAACACAGATTTAAGGCTATATTTAAAAAAACACATATTAGATATTTTTGAGCTTTTAAAAGCCTTAAAACAACAGCTTATCTTAAAAGCAAAAGAGTATGAAAACCTTATAATACCAGGATATACGCACCTTCAAAGGGCTCAACCGGTGTTGGTGGCTCATTACCTTCTTTCTTTCAAAGAGGCTTTTTTAAGGGATTCTCAGAGGCTTATAGATGCTTACAGAAGGATAGATACTCTAACCCTTGGAAGCGGTGCTTTGGCGGGAGCAGATTTTCCTTTGGATAG
>PNJC01000041.1 GCA_002878215.1 Hydrogenobaculum sp.
GTATACGAGGATAAAATATTCTGGGCTCTATAAAAATCAAATATATTCTCATTTTCTTGTTCCAAAACAAAGCCAAGTTCTATACAATCCAAAATAAAGCCATAAACAGCATCTTCGGTAAAATTGCAAAACAAATCCAAAAACTTATATATAAAATCCTTCAGATAATCAAACATCGGACTTATTCGTTTTTTAAGGCATTCGTCGGTGTCCAAAAGTATCTGTTTAATTGTACAGAAGTTCTTGATATCTTTATCGGTTATTCCAAAATTTTTCAATATATCTAAGCTGTATTCCCTAGATTCAAAAAGCTCTAAAAACACTTTCATGGCATCTTTTTTAAGGTTATACTTTTTAAAAAGATTTACCAAAATATCTTTATAATCGCTCATAAGATCTCCAACACTTTTTCCAGCATAATCTCTTGTGGTAATATTATACCATTTTTTTCATTTTTTATACAAAAAGAAGATATGTTTTTTGAATAGATTTCTAAATTTTTTAATATATCTTCTATGGCTTCTATAAGATTTTGCAAGTTTAAGTCTTTTTGTTCTAATACCTTTGCACCGCCCAAGTCTTTTATCTCCAAAGCGTTGTAATACTGATGGTTGTGAAAAGCGTATGGATATGGCACAAAAACAGCAGGAAGACCAACGCTTGCCATCTCATACACAGTGCTTGCTCCTGAGCGAGATACAGCCACATCACAAGCTTTCATAAGCTTGTAAATCTCTTTAAAAAATGGAAACACTTTCACACGTTTTAGGCTTTTAAGAGCGTTGTAAACCTCGTCAAAATGCTTATCACCAGCGATGATAACACCGTTAAAGTTTGTTTTTTGGAAAAATTCAACAGCTGTATCGTTTAGCGCTTTTGCCCCTTGAGACCCGCCCATCACCAATATACAAGGGCTTTCCAATCCAAACTCTTTTTGTAGCTCTTTTTTATCGTAAAAGCTCAAAAACTCCTCTCTTAAAGGCATACCAACTCTCAAAGGATTTTTAAAAAACTTAGAGGTGTAGTAAAATGTAGTGAAAGATAAGGTTGATTTTTTTGAAAGAAGTCTGTTTGTAAGGCTTGGAATGGCATTTTGCTCATGTATGAAAAGATGTTTTCTTTTTAAAGCGCTTAAAATCCCAACCGGCAACGAAGCGTATCCGCCAAACGCCACACCTATGAAATCATCTCTAATGGCTTTGTTTAATTCGTATACAGATTTTCCCATGAGATAAAGAGATCTGAACTTATCAAAATATCCCTTACCCACAAATCCCTTTGTATCAAGAAAAATCTTCTGAGATGGTATATCTTCTTGAAGTCTCTTTTCAATGCCGTAATAAGAGCCCACATATATAGATTTTAAATTTTTTTCTCTTAAAAGCTCCAAAAAGCTAACAGCTGGGAAAAAATGTCCACCGGTTCCACCGCCAGACACTAAGAAAGTTTTTTCCATGGTTTCTTTTCTTTCCTGTAAACAGACATCACAAGACCTATAGCCAACAAGTTGGCAAGCAAATTTGAGCTTCCATAACTTATAAATGGCAGGGCTATACCTTTTGATGGTATTACATTCATAGCCATCATCATATTCCATATGGACTCTGTAGCTATATACATACCTATGCCAAACACGATAAGCTTACCAAAACTATTTTCAGCAAAATTTGATATTTTAAATATCCTATAGACAAGTCCAGCATACAAAAGAACCACAAAGAAAACCCCCAAAAACCCCCACTCTTCGCCTATTAGGGCAAGAGCATAATCTGTATCTATCTCCGGTAGATAGCCTTCTTTTTGTATACCTTCTCCTATACCAACACCTAAGAGCTTACCGTGAGCAAAGGCAAAAAGAGACTGTATTATCTGATAACCTTTTGTGTTTGCTTTGGCAAAAGGATTTAACCATGCTGCAAAACGACCTTCCACATAGTTTCCACCGGTTTTTAAAAGCAAAAAAAGAACCCCCAGCACACCAAACATAAGTGTTGCCGGATACAAAACCTTAGGAGGAGCATTGCCTATCCAAAGCATTATAAAAGCAATAAAAAGTAGAAAAATAGCGCTTCCTCTATCGGGCTCTAAAAATATCAGAAAAGATTGGAAAGCCACCAAAAACGAAGCAAACAAAAGCTCCTTTGTGGCGCTAACTTCACCTTTTCTACTTATGTAATAAGCTAAAAAAACAATGTTTACAATCTTTGAAAACTCTGACACTTGTAAGCTTGAACCAAAAAGCCATCTATTTACAGGCATATGTTTGGCATATTTTATTGCAAGCACCACTATGAGTAAAAAAATATTTAAAGATATAATACTATATATGGCCTTTGGGTTTTTAAGCTTTTCATAATCAAACTTAGTAATCAAAGCGGCCATAAAAAAACCCACAACACCAACGCCAAACTGAAATATAAGTTTTTTATAGGCAGAAAAGCTAAGTTTTATAAATACGCTGCCCACCAAACTTGCACTTGCTATGTTTACAAGACCTATTATATATAAAAGCAAAACACTTACAAGGATGATTTCGTCCCATTCTTTAATGTAAAACCTCATTTATCACATATTATACAGCAATTTCTCGAAGGCTACGCCATATGTTAAAAATGGATATTGGGTAGTTTAAAATTTCAAAAATCTTGTTTTCGTCAGGGTATGTGCTTTTATGAGAGTTCCTATAATCCCTTAAAGCTATTACAGAAACAACACCGTGATATTCTAAGCACCACTCCACAACGCCAAGCCCACCGTTGTAAGCCATCAAAGATGAAGATAAGATTTCAAGCCTCGGAAGCATGGGCTCTTTTCTTGATACAGCGTTTATAAGATATTTCATGTAAGTATGCTGAGCTATTATTTGAGCTTTTATGTCCCATATGCTTGGTATCTCTTGATGTTTTAACAGCTTTTTCCAAACAAACTTCCAAGTGGATAGCTCAAACTGAGCAAAGCCTTTGCAACCAGTCTTAGAGATGCTTGCTTCATCCCAGCCAGATTCCTGATAAGACTGCGCCATCAAAAACGCCACATAGTCATCTTTGTTTTTAAAAATGGCCGGTATCTGAAGCACTTCCTCTTTGTAGAGATTTTTAACGCTTTTTAGCTTGGTTTTGTCCCACATAGTAAGCCTCCAATCTGTCAAGTCTTCTAAACACTTCCTTGAAAAACCTATCAAGCTCCCTGTGATAGTCCTCTTTTATCACAGATTTTTGCCTTAGGTTTTCTATCTCCTTTTCAAGAGTTTCAAGCTTGTTCTTGAAAAAGAACAAAAACAGTCCCACAAAAACGTTGATGAGAAACGCAGTAAGATTTAAATCTTTCATGGATTTTAATATCGCTAAAAGCCAAAAAACCTATGTCAAAGATGTCTAAAGATGTACAAAGATTTTTTTCAAAAAACGATAAATTTTGACAGATTATAGAAAAAGATATAGAACTAAAAAATAATTAAACGCTAAAAGCCTAAAATAGTTTTAAAATACTCTATAGTCCTAACAAGCCCTTCTTCCAAAGGTACTTTTGGCTCCCAGTTTAGTTTGCTTTTAGCAAGGGAGATATCTGGCTGTCTTTGTTTTGGGCTATAAACCCAGCACCACCTGTTATAAGTATTCGTTTTGGCATAATAAGTATTGTAGCATATCTGAAAAGCTCTAAACTTTTATGATAAAATACTCTTATGAGGAGGCAAAACCAATGAGTTTATACGAAGGTATAAAGACAGCTATCATATACGGGGCTGGTAAAGGTGGGGCTTTGACGTATCAGCATCTTGTAGAAAATGGTGTTGAGGTGATAGCTTTTATAGATGATTTTAAGACAGGGGAGTATTTTGGAAAGCCCATTATAAAGCTTGAGGATTTAGATAAATATAAAGCGGATGGATATTTTATAGGGACGGCGGAGAGCGATTTAAAAATATCATATTGGGCTAAGAAATTGGAAAACATGGGTATAGACAGCGACAGGATTTACATATCTTTTGGGATAGCTGCATGCTAAGAGTTTTATTAATAAGTCATGGTAGTATTTTTGGAGGCGCAGAAAAAAATTTTATAAAACTTTTTGAACTTTTAAAAGAAGAAAATTTAGATATATCATTTTTAGTAAGAAACGAAATGCTTCATAAAAAGCTACTCGAAAAAGGAGCCAAAAGCTATTATTTTGGCATGAACAACATAAATAGGTTTGAAACCTTTTCTCAATATAAAAAGAATGTTGAAGCAATAAAACACAAAGTAAATGAAATAAATCCAGATATTTTGGT
>PNJC01000012.1 GCA_002878215.1 Hydrogenobaculum sp.
AAGAATTCGTATCCTTAGAAGCTGAAGATCCAGAAAAACTAAAAGACATGGCACTGGAAGTGCCGGTGATAAGATATTTAAACGATATCATCACAAGGGCGGTAGAGCTAAACGCTTCCGATATCCACATAGAACCTCAAGAAAAACGCTTTATGGTTAGATTTAGGATAGACGGTGTGCTTCATGAGATGGACGAGATAGATGAAGGTTTTTACTTAGCCCTTACATCTCGTATAAAGCTTTTATCAGGGCTTGATATAGCAGAGAAAAGACTACCCCAAGATGGAAAATTTAGCGTAAGGATAGGCTCGTCCCCAATAGACATAAGAACATCCACCATACCAACGGTAAAAGGCGAGGATGTGGTTATAAGGCTTTTGTATAGAGGAAAGCTGAGTTTTGAGCTAGACAAGCTCGGTATAAAAAAAGATCATTACGATATATTGGTGGACCTTATTAAAAGACCCTACGGCATGATTTTAGTTACAGGGCCCACCGGAAGCGGTAAAACCACCACTTTGTACTCCGTGCTCTCAATGTTAAACAGCAAAGAAGACAAGATAATAACTGTAGAAGACCCGGTAGAATATCAAATAGAGGGATTAAACCAGATCCAGATAAAACCGGAGATTGGACTGACTTTCGCTTCAGCTCTAAGGTCTATATTGAGACACGACCCAGATATCATAATGGTGGGTGAGATAAGAGATAAAGAAACCGCTGAGATATCAATACAATCAGCACTTACAGGACACTTGGTGTTCTCCACTTTACACACCAACGATGCTCCTAGCAGCCTTTTTAGGCTTTTGGACATGGATATAGAAGATTACCTTATAAACGCTTCAATACTTGGAATAGTGGCTCAGCGTATTGTAAGGACAAACTGCCCTTACTGTTCGGAAGAAACACACATAGAGGATGAGGTTATAAAAAAGTTTAAGCTTGATGTATTGGCAGATAAGTTTTCTCATTTATTGGAAAAAAAGCAGTTTATGAGAGGAAGAGGCTGTGAAAAATGCGCAGGCACCGGATATAGAGGACGTATAGCTATATACGAAATATTTGAATACTCTGAGGATTTGAAAGAGGCTTTTGTAAGGCAAAAATCCTTAGACAGCATAAAAGCGCTATTAGAGAAAAAACCTTATTATAGAACGCTAAGAGAAGATGGATTTTTAAAAGTATTAGAAGGCAAAACCACCATAGAGGAGGTCTTGAGAATCGCCTAATGGATTTTGAGTACGTATCCTTAGATAAAACCGGTAAAGAGATAAGAGGCATATTAAGTGCAAACTCTATCCAAGAGGCTAAGACTAAGCTAAAAGAAACTGGACTTATCATAGTAAAAGTAGAGCCAAAAAAAGAAGGTATATTTACAAGCACTCAAAAGATATCCGACGACGAGCTGTATACTATATCCAAAGAGATGTCGGTGCTTTTGAACTCTGGCATTGTAATAGATAGAGCCCTTAAAATGGTGATAGATTCCATAGAGCAAGAAAAATTGAAGCTATTTTTAGAGAATATATTAAAAGATGTTAAAGGGGGGAAATCTTTGTCCTCTGCTTTTGAAGAAAAAAAGATGTTTGATTCTCTTGTAATTACAATGCTAAAAGTGGGAGAAACCACTGGTAATCTCAAAGATGCTTTTGACAATATAGCCCAGTATACGGATTTTAGGATAAAGTTTAGGAATGAGATTAGAAACGCGATGGCATATCCAATGTTTTTGGTGTTTGCATCTTTTGTGACGCTGGTGGCTATTTTTAAGCTCATTATACCAAGGTTTTTTAGCATATTTGGTTCAAACCCAAAGCATCTTCCTTTTGTATCAAGGATTTTGTATGAGTTTAGCAAAAACCTAAATACAAAAACCGAGCTTATCTTTACTGGATTATTGATAGGTATATACATGCTCTCTAAATATTTTCAATTAAACCTTTATAGAAGATTTGCAAATTACTTTATATACGCCCCAATCCTTGGAAATCTCATCATACAGATAGAGCTCTCAAAGTTTTCTTACGCTATGTACGCAATGCTAAAAAACGGTGTGGAGTTTATAAAAGCCTTGGACCTTGCCACCAACGTAATAAAAAATGATTTTATAAAAGAGGATTTTAAAAAAACATCACCAAAAATTAGAGAGGGTAAATCCATAGGAGATGCTTTTGAAGAGCTAAGGTTTGTGCCACCTATATTTAAAGGGATGGTAAAGGTGGGAGAAGAAAGTGGCAACATGAAAGACATGTTTTATGAGCTTTACTCTTTGTTTGATGAAAAGCTTAAAAACACGATAAAAAGAGTGTTGTCTTTGGTAGAGCCTATTATAATCACCGTTATGGGTCTTATAGTGGGTACCATTGTGGTATCTTTGATGCTTACTGTAATGAACGTAAGCAACATCAAGCTATGAGAAAAGGCTTTACGTTGATAGAAATGCTTATCGTGGTAGCCATAGTGGCTATTTTGTTTTCTGTGGTAGCTCCTATGTCTATAAACATGTATAGAAGCTACATGGCTTCTCAAACCGCTGAAAAAATGTTGATATTGCTGTCCCAAATAAGGAGACATTCATTTTTGTATTCAGAAGAATACAAGATAGAGTGTAAAAAGGGAAAGCTCTATATAAATGATAAACTCATAAAGCTAAAAGATAAGGTTGTTTGTAAAACCGATAAACCCATAGTATTTTATAACAACGGGACATCCTCTGGTGGTGATATGAAGCTTGATGTGTCTGGGTTTTATTTTACATTAAAAGTAAAATCACCCTTTGGGGCAATAAGCATGGAAAATGGTTAGGGGATTTATTCTTATAGACATTATAATAGCGTCGCTTATCCTTACTGCGGCAGTAGCAGCCACTATGTACCTATTTAGAATAGGATTTAAAGAGCTAGAACAATCCAACACTATATCGAAAATAGTATCGAAAATCCCGCAAGCGGTTAGCTATCTAAAAACTGTGGATTTTAAAACAAAGCCCCAAGGAGATGAAAATTTGGGAGAAGTAAAGCTGACTTGGGATGCCAAACTTACAAACACCGGCGAGATAAATACTACAAAAAATCCTCTTATTATGGGACCTATGGCTACTGATATGCAAATACAAAAGCTTCCTTACAAGCTATACTTATACCATGTGGATTTCTATCTTTCTTATAAAAACTATAAAGATCACTACGATATAGATATACTAAAATACAAATACTTAGGTCCCACTGGAAAACAGCTGTTCAATGTGCCGATATTCTAAATCCGGATATACTCTCATCGAGATTATCATAGCGGTGGCTATATTTAGCATGATGGTGTTTTTGGGTACGACGGCTCTTACCCAAGGTTTGAGGCAGTATAAAAATATATTGTCCCGTGGGCTTAACTTTTGGCAAAACGCAAAGTATGTATGGCTTACTAAGAGCGCTGGGTCTATGTTGGATTATTATGTAAAATCCCCCTATGGATGGGCGCCATTTTTCAGAGGGAAAGAGGATTATTTTGAGTATGTGAGCACATCTCCCATAGCAAACTCTTTGCCCGTGGTAGCGTTGGTAAAAGTCCATAAAAATAAAAAGGGTAAATACGATATAATCTATTACGAAAAGCCGGTATACACGATGTATTACGAAGACCTTATTAATTTTTACGAGCTTGGAGATTATAAAAAATCTACCAGTATTAGGCTTTTTAAAAACTTATCTTCTGTAAAATTAAGATACTACGGATACAACATTCAAACCAGAGAATACAACTGGTACAAAAATTACAGCGCCCTAAAGCAAAAAATCCTACCCACCCTTATAAAGGTATCTTACAAAAAACATAAAAAAAAGCATACCATAATACTTGGTGTAAACAACAACTCCCTCATAAAGGGTGTATACGGTATGATTTACCTTTTTGGAGGTGTAGGTGAAAAACGCTAAAAGAGGTTCAGCTACTATACTGGTGTTGCTTTTATCAGCGGTTATCATCACGTTGGGAATAGGCTTTGACTGGATAGTGAAAGAGCACATGAAAGCCACATACGACTTAAAAATAAAAACAGAGGGTATGTTGAAAGCATACTCTATAATAGATAAAGCCCTCTACATGGTTTCCTTGTCAGAATTTACCCCAAAGGGCTTAAACTCAGAGGTGGTGTTAAAACCATTTAAAAGCTCTTTCATACCTCTTGACGGCACTTACATAAGATTTA
>PNJC01000050.1 GCA_002878215.1 Hydrogenobaculum sp.
TTAAAGAATAGTTGTAAACGGTCCTCATATCTCTTCCTTTGAAAAGCCTAAAGGGTATAGAAGCTGCTATCCCAAAGTTGTGGTAACCTATGTTGTATGGGTCGGTAAATATGTTTGTATTGGTAAAGCTATACCAAGCCGATAAAGTAACCCCTTTTATCACTTTTGATACTCTTATCATGAAGCCTTTGTCTCCGGCTAAAAATCTTCCATATTTTACATCTACAAAAGCATTTCTCACAAAAGGTATGTAGTAGCGCATCCTTAAAAACTCTGTATGATAATAGTTTTTATCATAGGGCTGATGAGAAAACTCAAATGGATTGTTTATAGATCTCTTTTTTACAAGACTTCCGCTTACGCCCAGCAAGAGCTTACCGTGAAAAAAGGGTTTTGCTATCTCTGTATCAAGGCCGCTATACTCTATCTCAAGTATACCCGCCGTTAGCCTTGTATATACGTTTTCTGGGAATTTAAATATCTGATTATAAAGAAGGTTGTCTAAAGCAAACTTGTGTTCAAGATAAAATGGCAAATCGCTTCTTACTGGTATAGAAAGAGGTTGGTTTATAGTACCTATGTTGTTTATAGGATAGTAGCTTGCCTCTGTGAAAAATGTACCACCTTTCCACGGTCTATATTTAACACCTGCTGTAAATCCAATTCTATATCTAAAAAATCCAGATGGGTCGTTTAGGAAAGTTTCTAAGGAAGGCTTTAGTTCAAAAGTAAACCTATGGGGGTAAAGCATAGGGGTATTTATGCCTTTGTATATATCAGTACGGAGTTTTGATAGGTACAAAAACTGCCATGTTTTGAGCTTTCCATTTATATAGTCATCTATATTTCTTTTAGTAGTGTCAAACTCCAATATAGGTATTTGATTTTGAGCCAAGATTATATGGACTTTTTTGATAGGCTTATTTTTTATAGTAGATAAAATCTCTCCTATTACTTTTATAGCTTTTGGTGTATAAAAATACGTATCGTTTTCGGCTTCTAGCCAAAGATTATCGTTTACCATCCTTATCTTTATATTTCTAAAACCCGATTTGTAAAGAGCAGCAGCTAGTCTTTTTTCAAAGTTGTTGTAATATTTCTTTTCGTCTTCGTAAGTGACTATATGGTCTACTATAGGTATCATAGGTCTTCCTATCACAAAAGGCATAGAGATGTTAAAACCATACGTATCTCCTCTTTGATATGTGAGGTCTACTTCTACCAAGCTTGTAAGGTTTAGCCTAAGACCTATGTTGTAGTGAGATTTTGGTGGTTTTCTTTCAAAGTAGAAACTTTGGGCTGGATCAGATGTATCGTGTGTGTATTCTATAGGGTCGTATTCTAACATCAAAGCCCATTTTTTAGAAGGAGAAAACTGAAATCCCCAAAAAGAGTTTGACTGCCTTAGCCATGTCCTTGGATGTTCAAACATTTGAAGGTTAAATTTGCTACCTCCTACAGGTAGTGGTTCTTTTCCAAGTCTTCCGTTGCCAAGACCCACAGTGAAATCAAACGGATATATTTTTTTGCTAAGGGCAATATATTGACTTGAATACCGCTTCACCTGACCGTAAGGATCTATGAGACCTATAGCCACAGCGGGAGTGTATTTACCTTCTTTGAAAAGCTGATATTTTATATCTATAGATTTGTCTTTATAGCTTCCGTATCCTGATATATCAAAGGCTTTAAGACCATTTATTTGAGTGACAAGGGCATTTAGTTCAAGACCCTTCATAGGGCTTATAGTAAAATAGTAGTGGTTGTAAGGAGTATCGTTGCTAACGCCTATTCTAAATGTGTGTTTTTTCATAACCCTTGCGGTGGGTATAGACATAAGTCCTGTGACACCGTAGTTGTTTGGTGAGTGCAAAAAGTGTTCAAAGGCTTTTGAGTTTGTAGAAAATATTAAAAAAATTAATATAAAGAGAAAAGCCCTACTTTTAAAGCTGTAGGGCTTACATATTTTTTCCATCTTAATAAAGATGTATTGCTATACCTGCTGTGACCGCTATGTTCATAAGTATTTGAGTTATGTCTTTTATGTTTCTAAGCCAAGGAAACTCTTGGAGCTTTTGTGGGACTACTATAGTATCTCCTGGCCATATCTTGTTTTGATCTTTTCTAAAAGCCGTAAACTCCCAGCTTTTCATAAATGGATTCCAATCTATAAAACCTTGATGTGGTTTAACAGCCATTCCGTTTGCTTTATATATATACACATCAGATTTATCTGCATCAGCTTCATAGCCACCAGCCATCCTTATATAATCTCTCCATGTATAATGAGGGTTGTAAACGTAGGCCCCTGGTGACATGACAGCTCCTACTACGTTCACAACATCGTTTCTTGTAGGTATGTATAAACTATCGCCATTTTTCAAGATTATATCTTGGCTTGAACCCTTTAAAAGCCTTATAGGCTCTAAGTATATCGCCACTCTTCCGCTTGCTTTTATAGATTTGAGCGATGACATGAAGGCTTGTTCACTTTGGATATATGCACTGTTTATACTAGTCTCTCCAGAAGATACAGCGCTTGATATAGATCTTGCGTTTGATGCTAAAAGCTCTTGCTCTAATTTATTTATCATCATATTTATACTTTTTTGCTGTACTGCCTGCACACTTTTCCTTGTAAAAATAGCCCCTCTTAAGTAAGCGTTTTTGGTATATCCGCCTGCTCTTTCTAAGACAGAGGAGAGCCTTTCACCAGGGTATATGGGGTAAACACCAGGATATCTCACCTGACCACCTATGTATACATATCCATAACCTTGGAAATCTGGTATCGTTTTTACAAATATATAATCTTGAGGTTCTAATGTTATATTGTCTTTGGGATTACCTTTTAAGGCTTTTGATATATTTATATGAAAGATTTTATACTTTGGACCTTCTTTTGTTATAATCATCCTTGTAATTTCTGCTTTATCAGAAGCGTAGTATAGAAGTCCACCGGCTTTTTCTACTATAGATTTTATGGTGGTAACACCAGGTTTTATGGCGTATCGTCCAGGCATTGCTACAGCACCTTCTAATTGGACAAAGCTATATGCTTGTGGTACAGGGTATATTTTCACCAAATCTCCGTTTTTCAATACGAAGTCTCTTTCAGGATGTTTTCTCAAATCAGATAAGCTGTCTTCAAAAGCAGTTCTGTATTGATGATTTATAACCCTATAAACTTGCACCCTACCTTTGTAAGCAAATGGTTCTAATCCACCAGCCATATGTATGAGGTCTAAAACGGTAGTTTTACCCTTTAATTCATATATTGCTGGATACTTTACAGCCCCTGCTATTGCTACTTCTGGCCCAATGGGTGGTATGTATATGATATCTCCTGGTTGTAGCCTTATATCTCCTTCCGTATCTCCGTATATTAAAAACCTATAAACATCGAAATGAGTAAGGATTTCCCCGTCTCTTTTTACCTCAATATTTCTCATAGAACCTACTTTGGATGGCCCTCCACAACTGAATAATGCATCTATGAGAGTAGATGTAGAATAAATTCTACAGCTTCCAGGATGTTTGGCGTATCCTGTAAGGTAAACAGTCATTGTCCTAAGCGCTCCCATCGTGACGTTTAAATGAAAGTTTTTATAATATTTTGAAAAAGCCGATTCTATAACATCTTTTAAATCTTTGAACTTCAACCCTGCTACCGTAACGGTGCCTACTCCTGGTATGTCTATGTTGCCGTTTCTATCTACTGTTAAAGTATAATTTCCATTTATGCTACCCCATACGGTTATCTTTATCTGGTCGTTTGGACCTATGATGTAGTTTGGGCCTACTGGTATATTTTTAAGGGGTGCAAATCTGCTAGTTTTAAATAGATTATATCCAAATTGTTTTAAACCAGTAGTTGAAACGCTAGTAGAAACTTTACCGGATATAAACTTCTCAAATGAGGACTGATTGCTTTGTTTGGATTTGATGGCTAAATTAATAATGTTATTTTTGTTTATGTTATTTGAGCGCCTTACATTTTCTAGCTTACTATTTTGGTTTAACAAATTACTATTCATGTTATTCTGACTGTTTGAATTATTTGAAGTGTTATAGCTACTTGTAGAGCTAGAGGTGGCCCCTTGATTTGCCATATTAGGAGAGCCATTATACAAAGGCATCATTTCTATACCTTGGGCATATGAAGACGTGCCAATAAATATACACA
>PNJC01000006.1 GCA_002878215.1 Hydrogenobaculum sp.
GACCTACAAAGGTTGCTTTTGCTCCTAAGAATTGAGGAAACCAGGGAGGAAGGGTATCTGCCATAGCTACCGACGAGAAGGCGGAAGAGAAAGCGGAAGCTATCAACAGGCTTTTTTTCACAAGTTCCTCCTTGCAACAAATTTTTAAAATAAAATTTCAAATTTTTGATACTTAATCTCAGTATATTTTTAATTTATGTTTTCAGTATGATAAATATTTTGTTTTGAAGCTTTTCCATAAAAAATAAACGCTCCTAAAAATGTGAATATCATAAATAGCACAATAAATATACCCACTTTACCCAAGGGTATACCGTTTATAAAAGCTGTAAAATAGGCTTTTGGCATAAGCTCTTGGGTCAAAATCTGTAAAAGTTCAAGGGTACCTATAAAAAGCGCTATAAAAACGCTTGCCCCTGTGATAACCAAGTTAAAAGATAGTCTTCTTAGAGGGTCGTTGTTTGTCCAAGCGTATATGTTGTTCATAATAAGAGAGTCAAAAGAATCCATAAGCGTCATGCCAGCGGTAAAAAGCAGGGGAAACAGCAATATGCCCCATATATCCATGTTTGTTTTTGCCAAAGCCACAGATATACCAAGGATAGCAATCTCTGTCGCCGTATCAAAACCAAGGCCAAATAAAAACCCAACTATATACATCTTGTAAGGGGCGTCTATTTTTTTATACAAAAAGCTAAAAACCCTACCCATAAAGCCTCTTTTATTTAAAAGCTCATTGAAGGTTTTGTTCAATTCTTCTTGATACTCCGAAGAAGATTCTTTATACATTTTGTATATATCGTATAAGGCTTTAAAGATAAATATGTTTAAGACCCCTATCAATATGAGAAAAAAAGCAGATATTAGAGTACCAACAACGTTACCCACGCTTTGTAAAGTAGGTATAGATTCTTTTACAGCTTTTGTAGCAAAAACAAGAGCTAAAGAAAGACCTATCACAACGCTTGAGTGTCCCAAAGAAAAGAAAAACCCAACGCTACTAGCATCGTGCTGGTCTTGAACAAGCTTCCTTGTGACGTTGTCTATGGCCGCTATATGGTCTGCATCAAAAGCATGCCTTAATCCAAAAAGATATGCCATGCCACCTATAGCTAAAAGTCCGGGTAAGCTGTAAAAGTTTACAATAAACAAGCTCCAGATGAGCCCATTAAAACCAACAAGCCCCAACAGCATAAGCTTTGCTTTTTTACTTTTTCTCACATCATCCTCTTTATGAATGAATTATCATTTATTATAATATTTTCTTGAAAAAAGTAATATGATATATGCTATAGTTTTGAAGCTTTTACCAACTTGGCAAACTTAACGCCGTTTAGCCCTGCTATGATGTTTACAGTTTCTATTATCGTTTGGCTAGGACCTTTTATCATTATAGTTTCTAAACAATTGTTATGATCGATATGTATATGCGTAGTGCATAGAATGTTTATATAGTGGTCGTGTTGTATATCGAGCAATTTTTGTGTAAGCTCTCTTTTATGATGATCATATATTATCACGAGCACTCCTATAAGTTCGTTGTTTTCATCTTTCCATTCATCTTCTACGATGGCCTCTCTTACCAAATCTCTTATAAACTCAGATCTTGATGCATAAGATTGTTCTACTTTTTTATCTATAAAATCCACAAGCTCTCTTGGTATTGTTATGCATATCCTTTCAACCTTTGCTTTGTCCATCTTTTTCATTATATTATATTTTCTATGCCAAGGACAAAAGACGAGAAGAGAAATCAAATTATAAAAGTAGCCTGTGAGCTTTTTGCTAAGAATGGCTATTACAATACCACTATACCAGATATAGCAAACGCTTTGGGTATGAGCGTAGGCAACATCTACAATTATTTTGAATCAAAAGAGGAGCTTGCAAAAGAAACAATGCTTACAGTTTCAAAGCTTGTAGGAGAAAAACTCTCTTACATAAACTCCTTAAATATAAGCACAAAAGAGAAGATAGGACTTTTTGTTAAAAATTTTTTTGATATTGCAAAAAATGAACCAGAGCTCATGAACTATTTTCTAAAAGTTTTTTTAGCAAATAGAGAGGTTTTTAAAGACGGGTGCGAAGGTTTTGCCTGCGTGAAAGAGATTGTCACAGAAACTATGATACTGCTATCTGACGGTGTAGAGAAAAAAGAGCTTAGAAATCAAGAATTTTTCACGGCTTTTTCTACTATGATGGGCTCTATCGGTGGTATAGTGTTTTTATACTATGAAGGGGTCTTGGACAACGATTTAGACTATTATGAGCCTTACATATCGGAAAATATATATATGGCTTTAAAAGCATGAAAACGCTTCTTTGGATACAGGGGCTTTCTTGCGGAGCGAATACACAGTCGTTTTTGTGTATGGAACACAAGCATTTATTTGAAAATATAGAAATACTTTATCATCCTCTATCCGATAAATCCCTTGAAGAAAGCGTTAGGCTTTTGTTAAAAGACGATATGTTGTTGCTTTGGGAGATTGCGCCTCTTTTGGTGGAGTCCATGCAAAGGCAGACGCTCATATAGAATGGATATTTTATGTAATAAGCACTTTGTTGGAAGATAAAAGTATAGAGTTAGACGAGTTCAACAGACAACTAGATACAAACGGCACTTTACTAAGGACTACTCTTTATCCTCCTTTTGTGGGAGAGTATTTTATAAGGTATGTACTTGATGACAGAAGATATACATATTCATTTTTGATTTTTAAAAGCCCCAAAAGGGGCTTTAGGTTATTTGATTACACTGGTCTTGCGTTGAAACCATCATCTGGTGGGTTTTGGTCGTTTGGTGGTGGAGTTTGGCCAGAAGAGTATAGGCTTGTAGCTATCTTGTTGGATACATCTGTTATCTTGTTATAAGCTTCTTCTATAGCATTCTTATCGGTGGAATTTAAAGCTTGTTTGCCTTTTGATATCTCGGTTTCCGCTTCTTGGGCAAGGTCTTGAGGTATTTTGTCTTTATGTTCGTTTAAAAGCTTCTCAAGGTTGTAAACTAAAGAGTCTAGTCTATTCCTTGCTTCTATGAGTTCTTTGTTCTTTCTGTCTTCTTCGGCGTGCATTTCTGCTTCTCTTACCATCTTTTCTATATCTTCTTTGGAAAGTCCACCGGCAGCTTGTATTTTAATAGATTGTTCTTTGCCTGTAGCTTTGTCTTTGGCTGTTACATGAAGTATGCCGTCAACATCTATATCAAAACATACTTCTATTTGCGGTACTCCTCTTGGTGCTGGCGGTATTCCAGTTAGGGTAAATCTACCAAGGGATTTGTTGTCTTTAGCCATTGGTCTTTCACCTTGGAGTACGTGGATTTCCACTTCCGTTTGGTTGTCTGAGGCTGTGGTAAATACTTCGCATTTTTTGTAAGGTATTGGCGTATTTCTTGGTATAAGAGTAGTCATCACTCCGCCCAACGTTTCAAGACCCAAAGAAAGAGGCGTTACATCCACAAGGAGTATATCTTTTACTTCACCGGTTATAACACCAGCTTGTATAGCAGCACCCACCGCCACTACTTCATCTGGGTTTACACCTTTGTGAGGTTCTTTCCCGAAGAATTCTTTTATCTTTTGTTGAACTAGGGGTATACGTGTAGAACCACCTACTAATACCACTTCGTTTATATCTTTTGGAGTTAGCTTTGCGTCTTCTAAAGCTCTTTTTACTATTTCCATAGTCCTATCTATGAGGTCCTTTATCATTTCTTCTAGTCTGGCTCTTGTGAGTTTTTTCTGTAAATGCATAGGCTGCTTAGTTTCTGGGTCTATTGTTATAAATGGTAGGTTTATCTCGGTTTCCATTTTGAAAGAAAGCTCTTTTTTAGCTTGCTCTGAAGCTTCTTTTAAGCGTTGTAAAGCGGTTTTGTCACTCCTTAAATCTATGTTGGTTTCTTTTTTAAATTCGGATATGAGCCATTCCATTATAC
>PNJC01000033.1 GCA_002878215.1 Hydrogenobaculum sp.
CTTCTTGGGCGAGAGAGAAAGTAGTATCCCCCGTTTTGGAGCTTTTTAACAAACATTGTTTTATCTACGTAATAATAGTTATCTTCTATAATCTTGCTGAAAGTTTGTATACCTATTGGCAAGTTTTTCATAGTATTATTATAGCACTGGCCAAACTGCCAATGATTTTTTCATAAAAATTACAGGCTTTTGATTTATAATAGATAATATGATAGAGGATATCTTGAAAGAAGCTGAAGAGAGCATGAAAAAGAGTATAAACCATTTTAAGAGCGAGTTGGCGGGTTTTAGGACTGGTAGGGCTTCTAGCTCGCTGGTGGAGGATATAAAGATAGAGTATTATGGCTCTAGGGTACCTATAAAGCAGGTTGGTAATGTGAGTGTGCCTGAGCCAAACCAGATACTCATACAAGTTTGGGACCAAAACGCCATATCCCCCATCGAAAAAGCTATCATGGAACAGCTTTCTTTAAACCCAGCAAGACAAGGAAACACCCTGCGCATTACGCTTCCGCCCCTTACCCAAGAAAGGCGTAAGGAACTTGTAAAGCTTTTGCATAAAACCACCGAAGAGGCAAAAGTGGCAATAAGAAATATAAGAAGAGATGCAAAGGAAATGATAGAATCTTTGGAAGGCATATCTGAAGATGAGATAAAAAGAGCCCTCGATAAGCTCCAAAAAATTACAGACAAATATATAGATGAAATATCAAACCTATCTTCTTCAAAGGAGAAAGAAATTACGGAGTTAAAATGAATATAACAGAAGTTTTTGAGCTTTTGAAACAAAAAAACAAAATAGCTTTACTCTCTTACATGGTAGCTGGATATCCAGACTTGGAAACTTCTTACAAAGCTTTTGATATACTTTTGGAAAACGGCTCTGATATGATAGAGATTGGTTTTCCTTTTTCAGATCCGGTGGCAGATGGACCCACTATTCAAGAGGCTCACACGGTAGCCCTTCAAAACGGCATCACTCATAAAGATATATTTAATCTTTCTAAAAGCCTAAAAACAAAGCACAAAGACAAACCCTTTTTACTGATGACGTATTTTAACCCTATTTTTAAGATAGGGCTTGATAAGTTTTTTGAAGAAGCAAAAGAATCTGGAATAGATGGTTTTATAATACCCGATTTACCAGCTGAAGAGGCTCAAGGTGTAAAAGATATCTTGGAACAAAAATCCCTAAGTCTTGTGATGCTCTTGGCTCCCACATCTTTTAAAAACAACAGGGTAAAAAGCGTTTGCAAGATGTCTACAGATTTTGTTTACATGGTATCCATAACAGGTATAACGGGTGCTAGGGATAAACTGCCAATAGAAAGCATAAAAGAATATGCAAAAGCTTATAAAGAACACTGTCATAAGCCCATAGTCCTTGGCTTTGGTATATCTACAAAAGAGCATGTAGATGCTCTAAAGCATTATGTAGATGGTGTAGTGGTAGGTAGTCATTTTGTTAAAAGCCTAAAACAAAGGGGCTTAGAAGGGTTGAAAGAAGAAACTAAAAAGCTTTCTGAAGCTACTTATCTATGAAAGTGCTTGTTGTAGAAGACGATAAGACGCTTTTAGAGCTTTTGTGCAAAAAGTTAAAAGAAAATGGGTTTTTGTGTGAAGGGGCTGAAAACGCTCAAGATGCCCTTTTGTATCTTAAAGCGGAAGAGTTTGACGTGATATGTCTTGATATAATGCTTGGTAAAGACAGCGGTATAAACCTTTGCAAAGAAATAAGGGAACTAAACAAAGAGGCTTCTATTATATTTATAAGCGCTATAGCAGATTTAAGCACCAAGACAAAAGGTTTTGAAGAATGTTTAGCAGACGATTATATAACAAAGCCCTTTAGCGTAGAAGAGCTTATCCTTCGTATTAAAGCTGTAATAAGAAGAAAGCACAATATAAAAGGAAGCGTTGTAAAGCTAAGAGAAAACGTGCTTTACGATATGGATAGGAAGATTCTTATAGTAGACGGTGAAGAGAAAGAGCTCACCAGAAAATTAGCCTGTATATTGGAAACTCTTATATTAAAAGCTGGAAAACTTGTATCTTACGAAACTCTTATGCAAAACTGCTGGGATATGGCAGAAACCCCAAGTCAAGACTCTATAAGGACACATCTTAAGCTTTTAAGAAAATTTTTAAAAGAAGAGAACAAAGACCTTATAAGAAACGTCCCAGGTCTTGGCTACAAACTTGTTTAGAAATATTTTTATAAACGCCAGATTAAAGTTTGCACTTTTAAATTCTTTCATATTTATCTTTTTAATGGGATTTTTTTACTATATAACTTACAATCTATACGTTGGATACGCCGAGGAAATTATAAAAAATCGTTCTGAAGAGCTTGCCAAAGTAGCTCTTTTAAAAGCCGTAGAGCATAAGCACTTTAGTCTGCCACCTGGTTTTAGCATACTCATAAAATCCCAAAACAAAGTCTATTACAGCGCCAATAACCTTGACAAAGACGACAAAAGAGCTATAAGGCTAAAAGATAGATTTGAATACAACGGTAAAATATACACTGTTTTTTTAAAAGCATCGGTTGAAGATATTATAGAATCTGAGAAACGCTTTATATTTTATGCAAGTTTGTTGTTTTTTGTGCTGGTTTTATTCGTTTTTGGCCTGTCTTACCTTTTCGCGGGGATATTCTTAAAGCCCATAGAAGACTACACCCAGAAGCTCGATATAGTTCTAAAGGGTAGCATGCATGCCATAAATACACCGCTTAGTATTTTAAAACTTTCTGATATAAAAGACAAAAAGGCTAAAGAGGCAATATCTCGTATTGAAGATACCATAGGGCGCGTGAAATCTATTTTTATATCAAAACCAAGCCAAGAAACCCTTTTAAGTATAAACGCATTCGTAGAGGATGTGTTGGATGCCCTTGAAGACTCTTTAGAATCAAAAAATATCACCGTAAATCTTGAAGAGAATACAACTCTTAAAGTGTACGGAGACCCTGTGGATATTTCCATGATAATAGAAAACATTTTCGACAACGCTTTGAAATACAACAAAGAAAACGGTTTTATAAATGTGAAAATATCTGCCTCCAAGCTAATAGTAGAAAACCCAAGCGAGCCAATATCAGATACATCGAGAATCTTTGAGCTTTTTTACCGAGAAGACGAATCAAAAGAAGGTTTGGGTCTTGGGCTTTACATAGTAAAAACGTTGTGTGAAAGAAACGGCATCTTTGTAAAAGCCAAATACGAAAACGGTGTTTTTAGGATAGTACTTGAATGGTAGTAAGAAATCTTAACGATAGTTGCATTGATTTAACTCATCATATATTATAGCGTTAGGAATTATAATTATATAAGGAGGTTAATATGCCTAATTATACGATAGATGAAAGTAAAGATGAGCCAATTAAGTTATCAGATGTAATTGATATTGTCAAACAGCAGTTGCAAAACTTAGGGGATTATGTGGTCATAAGTAGGGATAGATATAAAGAGCTTTTAGAGGAAGAGATAGAACTGTTATACAATCAAATTTTGAAAGATATAGAGAACGGTAATTATGATACTGATATAGAATCGCATATAAAAAGTTTGCATGAATGAGTTCATATAAAATAATACTAGCAGATAAGTACAAAGAAATAGCAAAAAGGTTTTTCAAAAAAAATAAAAATTTGATTAAACAATATGAAAAAACGCTCGATTTATTAAAAGAAAACCCTTATCACCCTTCTTTAAGATTGCATAAGTTAGAAGGTAAGCATCAAGATTTTTATTCAGTGTCAATAAACCTTGAATATAGGATTATTGTAAGTTTTGATTCTGAAAATAAAGTAATCATTCCGATAACTATAGGTAAGCATGATGATGTTTACTGATATAATCTGATATGGAATTCGCTGAACTTATAGAAAAAGCTCCTGAAGAGCCGGGCGTTTACATCT
>PNJC01000131.1 GCA_002878215.1 Hydrogenobaculum sp.
CCACCGTAAGGGCTCATGCCTCCATAGTTGCCATATGCGCTTGGACCAGCCAAACCATTTAATTGGCTTGCGACCATTTGAGATGAGATTACAGGGCTCGATGGAAGAGCGTGGGATTTGGTGCTTTTAGTTTTAGTTGTAGATGTGATACTGTATAAAGACTGAAGAGTTTGGACCAACTCAGTGGCTCTTGTAAATTTCGGTTTGTATATGTAAGCTTTTTCTTCAGAACCAGCTGATTCTGCAGTGTCCAACTTCTTATCCCAGTACATGATTAGTTTTAGGGTCTTATCGTCTGGGGGTATTACCATAACGCTGTTGAGATAATCTATAGGCACAAAAAGCACACCCGGTTGATCTGGGGTTTTGGCAACTGGTATATTTAGACCCTGCAGTATGTTTGATATTTGACTTATAAAATCTTTTGGAGACCAGTATGTTAGGTGAAGAAGTACAGGTTTTTTGTTTTTCATATAAGGTATATCTATAGCATCTAAAAAGTCTATGAGGCTTTTAATAGAATAGCCAGGTCCTGTCATCATAAGAGCGTTTGCCTTTGGGAATATCTGCACGTCAAGGCTTGAATGGTATATGTTGTGTATGAGGTTTATTGCAGTTTGGGGGTCCAAATACTTAAGAGGCACTATTTGAGTTATGGTTTGAAACGTGTTTAAAGCTTTTCTTGAAAATACGACTTCTTGAGGTGGGGGTGGTGCTACATTTGTAGGTTTAGTGTTAAGGTAAAGTGCGCCGCCTTTTTCAGATACTTCTATGTTGTTTTTTTCTAAAAGCCCCAACACTAGTTTAAGAGCATTTTCTGGTTTTAGTTTTACAGGCATATTTATGGTGACTGGTGTTTTGTTGTTTTGAGTGGCTTGGTCTATGAAGTAAGGTACCTTTAGCACTTGCCCTAAAGCGTATTGGACAAAGTCTCCAAGGGGCATATTTTGCACGTTTATCGCTACCTTTTCCTTGGTGCCTATCTTAACTTTTGACAAATCAAGTTTTTTATTTTCTTTAGGTGGTGGAGGAGGAGGGGCTGGGGCGGTTTTTGGTTTTTTGTAAAAATCTGGTATAGGGATTGGCTCTAGTGGGTTTGTATTGACCGGTGTACCCTCTTCTGATATAACACCCAAATTGTTTGGTTTTTCTTTTTCGTTGGTTTTTTTGTTTTGTTTTGATACAGTTATCTGGTTAGCTCCTTTGGGAGCCATTGCACAAGAATAAAAAAGCATAGTGGATACACTAAACGCTATCAAAAGTTTTCTACCTTTCATAGTTTTTCACCTCAAAATTAAATATCCTAATGGTTTTTTTATAAAATTTGTACTTGTAAGTTGTTAAAGCTCCTTTTTGTTTTGGTATCTTTTGCACAAAAGAAAAGCTGACATAGTTTGGTCCTACGGCTGTTACCTTTATAAAGGGTCCTTTTTCTTTTGGTATTTTTGATATCTTGGCGTTTGCTTGTGGAAAATTTGGTGGACTGGGTGAGGGATGCATACCAAGAAGTTGTGGCAAACTTGGTAGCCCCGGCATGCCTCCTGGATGAAAACCTTGAGGACCCTGAGGAGCACCTCCCATATCCGCCGGTATCAACTGGCCTTGATGCACCTTTATCATACTACCGTTTGGAAGCGTTAGTACGGCAAATCTCATCTTTCCTCTTTCAAATATACCAGAGAGTTTTACAGCGTTTGATACAAATATAGCCTGAGCCAAAGGAGGTAATGTCGGAGGAGGAGGCGGTGGCAAATTAAAGAGGTTTGTTACGAAAAGGTATTTTGGAGCATAAAGTGTTCTTGTTGATATATTTTCTTCGTATTGATTTTGGGTTTTTGGCTTTTGATAAGGATTTATATGTAAAACTGGATACTCTATAGAAGGGGTATTTTTAAATATTATAAAAGCTGCAAAAAACGCTATCAAAAAAGCAAGTATATCTTCTTTACCAACTTTTATCATATCTTTCTCAACAGCTTATAGGTGCTTACAGTAAAGTCGAAGTTCACGTTCCCGCCAAAGGTATTTATTTGGGTTTCTTTTATAACGGTATATTTTGGCATAGCCTCTAAATATTGGAAAAGAGAAAACACCTTATAAGGGTCGTTGGTAGAGAGCCTTACTTTTATATCTATTTGCTCTATATACTTGGTTTTAGATGGTTTTGGCATCTCTATGCTTTGAAGGTTTATGTTGTTTTGCTTGGCATATTTTTTTACTATTTTAGCAAGAGATATCTGTATGTCTTTTGATTTAGCGTTTTCGCCGTAAAGGTTTTCTATGGATATTTGGTTGTTTGAAACACTTTGGCTTGGCTGTTTTATCTTTTTAGAGGTGTACAGCTTTATATCTTCCATATATTCTTGAAGTTTCGAATTTAATTTTTCTTTGTCTTTTTTTACCTCTTCTTTCATGGGGTATATAACAAACCTAAGTATAGATAGTATGACAATGATATATATACCTAATTTTTTTCTATCTATACTTTTATAGCTATCTTTTAATTTTGACAAGTTTGGTATTGTTAATGTACGCATAAATATTCTACCTTCATGTTTAGATTATAAACCTTTTGCATATTTTCTGACAAAGGAGATTCTAAGTTAAAATCCTTTATACAGCTGTCTTTTGAAAGGCTTTCTAGAAATTCAAAAGGCTTTTTAGTAACGATTGTGAAATTAGCCTGTGGAACTGTAGGGTGTAAAGGTTTTATATCTATCTGGGTTAGATAATCTCCTTTATGAAAATGAGAGGTTATATTGTCTAGTATAAAAATAGGGTCTATCTTTATCACTGTATTTTTATAGGCTTTTATAAATGATTTATTGTAATGGTTTTTATTGGTTTCTTTTGTAACTAAACCAGCCTTTATAAAAGGCTTTAATTTTTTATCAAGATAATGTATCTTTTTTATGTTTTCTTGATAATATCTATGGTTTACATACAAAGCTGCTCCGTACCCTATCAAAAAATATATTATTGCTCTAAAGACCAAATCTTCGTTTATCTTAAAAGCCGAATACCTTTTGTAAGGCTTTAAGTCTATAGATTTTATATAATCTAAAAACACTGGATAAGCTTTTGGTTGTTTTCTTACGATATCCATATCCAAGCTTAAGTCCTCATAGGATATTATATTTTTCATCTCGAAATCGCTAAGACCTTTTAAAAAAAACTCAAAGTAATCTCTTGAAAAATCTTTTATCTGAAGATAGCTGTAAAGTCCTTCTTCTGATACGGCTAATATATTGTATATATCATCTTCTTTGTATATAAGTATATCATTTTCTTTAGTTTTGAAGCAAAGAGGTTCCGCTATGACATGGGTAAATTCAAAATCTTTTTTTACATCTTCTAGTATAGCGAAAGGAAAAACAAATATATTTACTTTTACCGTGTTTTCATAGGTTTTTGCTATATTAAAATTAAAATCCATTTTTTCGTTTGGATATACATCTTCTATATGGTTTTGTATGATATTTTTTAGATTTTCATAGGTGGTTTTAGGGAATGTTTCTTTTAGATAGTGAGCATCTTTAGAGGATATCACCAGCACTCTTTTTTCTAAAAAGCCTTTCTTTCTTGGCTTATCAATTTTTTTTATGTTTTTATCAACTTCGTAGTATTCTTTTTCCCCATTCTTGTAAAAACATATATACATACATTCTATTGTTTAATATAAATAATGGGAAGTTTTCCTTTTTGGCATACTAGATTGTATATCTTCTTATTAATAGCAGGAGATTTTTTATTTATTTTGTACACCATATTCATCTTGATTTGACCACCGCCAAGCATGAGCGTGATTTTCTTATTTTTGCAATCTACCTCTGTTAGAGCAAGTTTACTACTTAAAGGTACTATTTCATTTGCAGCTTCTTCTGCACTTAGTTCTGGTTTTTTATGAA
>PNJC01000129.1 GCA_002878215.1 Hydrogenobaculum sp.
TTGTAGAAACCTCCTTCTTGACATCTTCATCATAAACATATTTGACCTCCTTAAGGCAGTTTTTTCATAAATTAATATTGCAAACTGCGTACCAAACAATCCCCTATTCAAAATATACGCACATAAGGACTTTTTGACCTTTTATAACTTTTGTTGATTATTTTTTTAACAAACCCTGCGCTAAAAAAGATCAGTTACTTTAATACACTCTTGAGAACTTATCAAAAGTAAAGTAATACCCTGCCTGTTTTGTTGTTGAGCACGATTTCTACTTGTTGCACTGTTTCCAGAAAGCCACAGGTATATCTTTTTCTTAAGTGCGGGAGAATATTTATTGAGAAACTTAGCAAAAAGTCACTAATAGAGGTAATGTTTGAATTTCATTGGTTTAACAAGCGAGGTTTTCCAGACCCAGTATATATTTCTGATAGGAAGGTTGTATGAGAGTCTAAGAGATAAATTTTCTAAGTATGAGATTCTACCAACTGCGAACATACCTCCAGAAACTTTACCGCCCGATGTAAAAATTATTCAGTATAGATTCAAAGATAAAGATTATGGATGGCCAGTAGTTCAACTTGGACCTTGTATTTTAACAATTAACATGAATGAAAATTACGATACATGGGAAAAATTCAAACCAGTTATAGAGGAGGTTTTAGCAAAGTTCCTACAAAGTTATACTGAGAAAGAAAGCTTAGGGATTGATAAATTGATTTTGAAGTACATTGATGCTTTTGATTTTAAAAAAAAGACACAGAAGATGGAGGCTGTTTGAAAAATTCCAAAGTATAGATATAACTTTTTTTCTAAAAACAGCTACCAAAATCTCAAAAAATAAGTATAACCCCCATAGCACCAAAAAGTTATACACTGCAAACCTCGCAAGCACATACAAGCTCGCAAGCTCATATTTCCTCGTGTTGTTCCTATCATCCATTATGTTCTTTACATGCCCTATCAACTGCTCTATCTTGTATCTATTCCTCTTGTATAGAAAGTATGAAGATAGATGCTATCTCCTCATCTGTAAGCTTTGGCTTTCTACCAACTTTTGGCTTTTCATCATTCAAAAATACTGCTGTAAATGCTTGAATTTTCTTCAATACCATGCTATAAAGTTTAATGATTTGCATGGTTTACACACACCTCCAAAAGGTAGTTGGGTAATATTATAACTCCTGACTGCCTTTTGGCTTTTTGAAATCAATGGGATATTAAAAAATGAATTTCTCACTCAACGTATTTAAATGTATTTAATATGCTAAGATATATAAATGCCCATGATTGGCTATAGCGATTTTGATAAAGAAAGGATTCTGAAAGAAGATGAGTTTATACAAAAAAAGAAAGATACCGATGTAAGAAGTGATTTTGAGCGGGATAGAGCAAGGATTATACACTCTTCAGCTTTTAGAAGACTCCAAGGAAAAACTCAGATAATGAGTCCTGGTTATCTTGATTTTTATAGAACAAGGTTGACACACAGCCTTGAAGTAGCCCAGATATCAAAAGGCATAGCGATAAAACATGGTATTGATAGTACTATTGTAGAAGCGATATCTTTGGCGCACGATATAGGCCATCCACCGCTAGGGCATTCTGGTGAAAAAACTTTGAGAGAGTTGATGAAAGAGCATGGTTTGTTTGAATCAAACGCTCAAAACATAAGAATACTTACTTATCTTGAGATAAAAACTTTAAAAGATGACAAAAGTTATGGATTGAATTTAACAAGGGCGGTTTTAGATGGTGTAATAAAGTATAAAGGCTTTTTGTCAAAAGAAAATGAAAAAGGTTTATACAAAGAAAATAAAACAGAATTGGAGTTTGTAGATCCTTATTATCAAGATGCTCAAGTTCCCATAGAGACTCAGATTATGGACTGGGCAGATGATATAGCGTATTCGGTACACGATATAGAAGATGGTGTAAGGCTTTCTTTAATAAACTCTATAGTTATAGATAAAATAGGACAGAAGATCCTAGAAGATGCAAAAGAGTCAAATATAGACAGAAGTTTTGCAGAACAATCGTTGAAAAACTTTCAAGAAGAGCTTTATAAGATACAAAAAGCCGGGGCTTTTGAAAGAAAAAAGCTTTTAAAGTCGTTTACATCTTTCAGAATTCATAGATTTATAAACGCTACAAAAATAGAACAAAATGACAAGGCAAGGCCTAATACTCAAAGATACGACTATAAGCTTAAAATAGATGAAGAGGCTAAGTGGGAAGTTGTTATATTGAAAAATATAAGCAAAGAGCTTTTTATAAACGATTATAGATTAGAACAACTAAGGCATAAATTAAGTTTCGTTATTAAAGAGCTTTTTGGGCTTTTATCTCAGAAAGATGCTAAAAAATATTATCCAGATGATTTTAAATATATGTGGGATATAAATAACTGCGATTATGATGAAAAAATGCGCTTTCGTCTTGCCTGCGATTACATAGCTGGAATGACCGACAATTTTGCCCTTAAACTTTATAGGAGGTTGTTTAGCCCTACCAACGATGGATTATTTGATATCGCGTAAGCATTATCTTTTGCTTTTCTTAGTAATATCTCTTTATTTTTTAAACCTTGGTACAAATCAGGTGTTTGCTCCAAACGAATCTTTCTATGCGGATGCTGCTTTAAACATGCTGAAAACTGGCAATTATCTAATTCCCATTTACAACGACCATATAAGGTTGGCAAAGCCACCCCTTTTATACTGGCTTATAGCGCTATCTTTCAAAATATTTGGGGTCTCTAGTTTTTCTCTTAGATTGCCCTCCGCTTTGGCTGGGAGTTTTTGTGTGCTTTTTACTTACATATTCGGAGAAAACATAGCAAAAAACTTAGGCCTTTACGGTGCTATAGCCACTGGTATGGCGCTTGAATTTGTATCAAACGCAAGGTATGCTTCTCCAGAAGTACTTTTTTGTTTTTTTATAAGTAGTGCTATATATTTTTTATACTTTTATTTAAAAAGCCGAAAAATTTACTACATTGTTGCATCTACAATATCGTCTTCTTTGGCAATGCTTACCAAAGGTCCTGTGGGAGTTCTGATAGTGGGTTTTGTGGGCTTTTGGTATATTGTATTTGAAAATCCTAAGCTTTTAAAAGATTTAAAGCTTTATATAGCGTTTGTTATAGCTCTTTTTATAGGCGGGCTTTGGTATATAGAGGTTTTGAATTCGCCTTATAAAGAGCTTCTTATAAACAAGTTTTATATAGAAAATATAAAGAGGATAGACGCTTTAGAATCTGACCCTTGGTATTTTTACATAAAAGATACAATAGTGTCTTTTGCTCCTTTTTCCGTTATACTTTATTTGTTTTTTCTCAATCCTAAAATTTTAAAAGTAATAAAACTTGCGAGCGTATGGTTTTTTTCACTTTTTATCGTATTTTCCTTGATAAAGATGAAGATTCCAACATACCTTATACCGGCTTATCCAGCGATGGGTTTTATAGTAGGCATGAACGCCATGACTAAAAAATACTTTAGATACATGTTTTGGATACTATTTTGTATTGGACTTTTAATATACTATGCTTTGATTGTTTTTATTTTACCATCTATAGAGCCTTATAGACCATATAAAGAAATGGGCTATATCATAAAGCTTTACAAAGGCAATAAACCGGTTTATTATCAGGGGTACTTTATTCATCAGTTACCGTTTTATGCAGATGCTACAATTAAAAAATTTGCCAAAAATTCAAAACCGGGCATTTTGATAACGGAAACTCCATGTGAGCAACCTTTATGGAAAGGTTATGTATATACAGATTCTGAGTCAAGGTTTTTAGTATTTTTAAGAGATATTTATAAGTTTAAGAAAGGGAATATTAAAGATTCTAAGTTTAAACGATTTTATATATGTAATTATAAAAGCCCCAAAACGGGGCCTTGAAGATGCATTAATCAAAATCTGGTGGCATGTCGGTTGGGGTTGGTGTCTTTTCCTTCTTTTCTGGTAGTTCAGCTATAAGAGCTTCGGCAGTCAACATTGTTCCGGCTGCAGATGCTGCGTTTTGTAAAGCGGTTCTTACCACTTTGGTTGGGTCTATTATACCTGCTTTTACCATATCTTTGTACTCTCCGTTGGCAGCGTCAAAACCATAGTTCTTGTCTTGATTTTCGTACACTTTCTCAAGCACCAAAGAGCCTTCGTAACCTGCGTTATAGGCTATTTGTTTGAGAGGATACTTGCAGGCGTTGTATATAATTTTCACTCCAAGTTCTCTGTCTTTGTTGGCGTTTGTGTAGTTTTCTAATACTCTTGAGGCTTTTGCTAAAGCTGTACCACCACCGGCTACTATGCCTTCTTCTGCGGCAGCTTTTGTGGCGTGTACCGCATCTTCTACTCTGGCTTTCTTTTCTTTTAGCTCAGACTCCGTAGCGGCTCCAACTCTTATAATGGCTACGCCACCAGAAAGCTTAGCAAGTCTTTCTTGAAGTTTTTCTCTGTCGTAGTCTGAGGTGGTTTCTTTTATTTGCTTCTTTATTTGCTCTATACGAGCTTCTACCTTTTTCTTGTCGCCCTTTCCACCTATTATAGTGGTATTTTCCTTATCCACTATTACTTTTTCGGCTTGTCCAAGCATGTCAAGAGTTACAGATTCCAACTTTATACCAAGGTCTTCAGTTATAGCTTGGCCACCGGTTAATATAGCTATATCCTCTAAGTAGTCTTTTCTCCTTTGTCCAAATCCAGGTGCTTTTACAGCTACAGCCCTTATTACACCTTTTAGCGTGTTTACTACCAACGTAGCAAGCGCTTCAGCTTCTACATCTTCAGCTATTATTACTAACGGCCTACCGACTCTTACTACGTTTTCTAATACCGGTAAGAGTTCTTTTATATTGCTTATCTTCTTCTCAAATATTAGTATGTATGGGTTTTCCAATACTGCTTGCATCTTGTCTGCATCGGTTATAAAATATGGTGAGAGGTATCCTCTGTCAAATTGCATACCTTGTACTGTTTCGAGTGTGGTTTCAGAGGATTTTGATTCTTCTACGGTTATTACACCATCTTTTCCTACTTTTTCCATAGCTTCGGCCAACAATTTTCCTATTACAGGATCGTTGTTAGCAGATATTGTGGCTACTTGTTCTATTTCTTTGTTGCTTGTCACAGGTATAGAGGCTTTCTTCACTTCTTCTATTACAAGTGCTACAGCTTCATCTATGCCTCTTTTTAAATCCATTGGATTGGCCCCAGATGCTATGGCTTTTAAGCCTTCTGTAAATATAGCTTGAGCTAAAACTGTAGCTGTAGTGGTACCATCACCTGCTACATCGGCGGTTTTGGAAGCAACTTCTTTTACAAGTTGAGCTCCTATGTTTTCAAATTGATCTTTTAGCTCTATTTCTTTGGCTACCGTCACACCATCTTTTGTGACAACTGGTACACCCCATTTCTTTTCTATGATAACTTCCCTACCTTTAGGTCCAAGGGTGACTTTAACGGCGTTAGCCAACTTGTCAACACCTGCTTTTAATTTTGCTCTTGCTTCTTCTCCATAGATAACATGTTTTGCTGCCATACTTCACTTACCTCCTATAAGATTTTTTTAAATTATTCAATGATAGCTAATACTTCGTCTTCAGCCATTACAAGATATTTTTCGCCGTCCAACTCTACTTCTGTGCCGGCATATTTGTTGAAAAGCACCTTATCACCCACCTTTACAGCCAACGGTCTTATTTCACCGTTGTTTAGGACTTTCCCGTTACCTACTGCTATTACCTCACCTACTTGAGGTTTTTCTTTGGCCGTATCTGGTATTATGATACCAGACGGTGTTTTTTGCTCTTTTTCTTCCATGCGCTTTACAACAATCTTGTCGTAAATCGGTTTTAACTTCATGCTTCGTACCTCCTTCTAAGTTTTTCTATAGAAAATTATATTAACTTTTTTGCAATTTGTCAAGTGTTTTATAATACTTTCTGATAATATCTTACTCAACTTTAATTAGCATAAATATATTAAGTTATTATAAGTCATTGTAAAAGCTAAAAATTTTGATATAATAAAAATGTGAGAGTGTTTATACACGGTTGGGGTTTTGACAATAGCGTATTTAACGGTATATTAAGAGAAGAAGATGTTAAGTTAGAATTACCAGGACATGGAAACGCTATAGACTCTCTTGAAAAAGCAACCATCTTTTATAGTAAGTTGCTAAAGGATTTTAAAAGTATAGAAATTATAGGTTGGTCTATGGGTGCTTCTTTAGGAATTATGTTAACACAATGTTTGAAAAATGTAACGAGTCTTAAGCTTATAGGATTTAGTCCTTATTTTAAAGAAGCCCACGATAAAATTACAATTTCGGCTTTTATGAGGACTATGAAGAAAGATTTTTACAAAGGTATAAAAGAATTTAGAAAAAACGCCTATCATTCTGAGTTTAATAGTGAGTACCCAATCAAAGATATAGCTTTAAGTATACTTGAAGAATATATAAACCTTGATTTGAGGGAAGCTGTAAAGAATCTTGATGTTTCTCTTAGGCTTATACAAGGAGAAAATGATATTGTGGTGCCTATGCAAGAAGCTTATAAAACAAAAGAGTTAAATAGGAGAATAGATATTTTTTTATATAAAGGTGGGCATTTTCCTACTATACAAGTGCTAAAAGAGTTATAATATAAAGTATGAGGAAAAACAATAGAAAACTTGACGAATTAAGACCCATAAGGATTCAAAGAGACTTCAATATACATGCAGAGGGCTCTTGTTTGGTAGAGTTTGGTAATACAAGGGTGATATGTACGGCATCCATAGCTGAGAACGTGCCACCTTTTTTAAAAGGTAAAAACCAAGGATGGATAACAGCAGAGTATTCTATGTTGCCAAGGGCTACAGCCACAAGGAATATGAGAGAGGCGGTGACCGGTAAAATAGGTGGAAGGACGCATGAAATTCAAAGGATGATAGGAAGGGCTATGAGAGCTGTTATAGACCTTACAAAAATAGGCGAGAGAACTGTGTGGATAGATTGTGATGTTATACAAGCTGACGGCGGTACAAGGACAGCTTCAATAGTGGGTGCTTTTATAGCTATGACAGATGCTATAATAAAGTTAAATGAACAGAAGCTTATAAACTCTGTGCCCATAAGGGATACGGTAGGAGCTGTGTCTGTTGGGATAGTAAACAATCAACTAATGCTTGATCTCGATTTTGAGGAAGATTCAAATGCCGCCGTAGATATGACTATAGTGGCAACCGGAAGCGGTGAGATAGTGGAGATACATTCTTTGGGAGAAGAGGCTACTTATACGAGGAAGGAGTTTGAAGCCATGCTAGACCTTGGATTGGAGAGTCTGAAACAAATAGCGGAGCTTCAAAATGTTTTTTACGAGAAAATGCCTTCAATAAACCTTTGGAAGAGAAAAAGCGTTAAAGAGGCTAAGCTATGAAAACAGCCTTGTACTATGATGATATTTACCTTCTTCATGACGAGCCAAAACATCCAGAGAATGCCAATAGATTAAAGGTAGCCTTAAAGTATGTATATGAATCTGACATAAAAAATATTTTATCTTTTGAAAAGCCTAGAAAAGCTACAGTGGAAGAGGTATCAAAAATACACGACACTTATTATATACAGGAAATATACGAATTTTGCAAAAAAGGCGGTGGATATTTAGACCCAGATACCTACGTTTATCAGCATAGCTACGATGCGGCAATGATGGCAGCCGGTGCTATTTTAAAGGCAATAGAGGATATAAAAGATGCTAAACAAGAAGCTGCTTTTTGTTTGGTAAGACCGCCTGGTCATCACGCCGAGTACGCTAAAGCGATGGGTTTTTGTATTTTTAACAACGTAGCCATAGGCGCAAGAAAAGCCCAAAGCCTTGGATATAAAAAGGTTTACATAGCAGATTTTGATGTACATCATCCAAACGGTACACAGCATACTTTTTATGAGGATGGCTCTGTGTTTTTATTTTCTACCCATTGCTACCCTTTTTATCCAGGTACCGGTGCAGCAGATGAGAAAGGCTTTGGAGAAGGTCTTGGTACTACGTTAAACGTACCCCTAAGGGCTGGTACTGGCGATGAAACTTATATAGAGGTTTATCATACAAAATTCTTAGAGAGTTTTAAAGCTTTTAAACCAGATATATTGTTGATAAGTGCTGGGTACGATTTGCATGAAGATGATCCTCTTGGTCCTATGAGGGTTACTTCGCAAGGTATAAAAGAGATCACAAGCATACTTATAAATGCGGCAAAAGAGCTTAATATACCGGTTGTAGCTACGTTGGAGGGAGGATACAACTACGAGGCGACCGCTCAAGGAATATTAGATACGTTGTTCAACATGGTAAATGCATAAAAGCGTTCTTTTAAAAGAAGTTACAGATTTTCTATCAAATCCTTGCCCAAAAGTACATATAGACGCTACTTTAGGTCTTGGTGGTCATGCAAAAGCGCTTTTAGAAATTTGTAAGGACACGTTTTTAATAGGTATAGACAAGGATGAAAACGCCATTGAAATAGCAAAAGATAGGCTAAAAGGCTTCAACGCGGTGTTTTATCATGGCTCTTTTAAAGATTTTGATGTTGTGCTAAAAGAAGAGGGTTTATCGTATTTTGACTCTATTCTTTTTGATTTTGGTGTATCGTCTTTGCAGCTTGACGAGGAGGAGGGTTTTTCATTTCAAAGAGAAGATTTTCTTGACATGAGAATGGATAAAAGGCAGCAAAAAACAGCTTATATTGTAGTAAATACCTATAAAGAAAAAGAGTTGGCTGATATATTTTATAAGTACGGTGAGGAAAGGTTGTCAAAAAAGATAGCAAAAGCTATAATAGAGAAAAGAAAGAAAAAACCCATAGAGACCACAAAAGAGCTGGCAGATATAGTGTCATCTTGTTATCCATACAAATACAGCAAAATAAATCCAGCCACAAAAGTATTTCAAGCTCTTAGGATAGAGGTAAACAACGAATTAGAGGATATAAAGATAGCTCTGTCAAAACTTTTAGATTTTGCTATAGAGGGCTCTAAATTTGCTTTTATATCATTCCACTCTTTGGAAGATAGGCTTGTGAAAGAATTTATAAAAAACAACGCCAATAAACTTAAACTTTGCTCTAAAAAGCCGATAACACCTTCTGATGAGGAGTTACTTTACAACAAAAGAGCTAGATCAGCAAAGTTACGTTGCGCAAAGTTATGCTATAATGAAAAAAAGGATGAAGCTTTTGATAGTTAGTTTTTTGCTTTTGGTATTAAATATACTTTATTCTAGTTATGTGAAATATGAGCATTACAAACAAGCTAAGATGATAGTAAAAATAAAAGATTTAAAAGCTGAAAACCTAGAACTAGAAGCCTACATAACAAACAAAATAAATTATTATTCTGTTAAAGACTTTGCTGAAGGTAAAAATTACCAACCAGTTTCATGGAACGATATAACGTTTCTTAACCAATGAAAGCTAAAAGTTTGACGGCAAAATCTGAGAAGAAGTTAAAACTTGTAATATTTTTAATTTTTGCATTGTACTTTTTGGTATTGGCAAGAGCTTTTTATATACAGGTTATAGCTGGTGAAAACTACGTTAAAAAAGTTTTGGCGGATTTCCCAAAAGGACGTATTATAAAGATAACTTCTTATAGAGGCTCTATACTGGATAAAAACGGTCAACCTTTAGCTATAAGCTTACCTACTATTTCTATATATGCGTTTCCAAAGTTGATACAAAACAAACAGGAATTAGCAGACAAACTTTCAAAAATATTGGGATTACCACAATTTCAAATATTAAATACCTTAAACTCTAAAGAAAGGTTTGTATGGATAGCAAGGCATGTTTCACAATCTGATAAAGGGCTTGTAGAACAAGCTATACTTGATACCAACAACTCTAAAGGCGTGGGAGTGCAGAGCGATTTTAAGAGATTTTATCCAGAACACAACGTAGCTTCTAATCTCATAGGATTTGTAGGATGGGACGGCAAAGGTCTTGATGGGATGGAGTACGCTTTAAACAAATACTTGGGTGGGAAACCAATAGAGGTGATGACGATATTTGCTCCAAAAGAAGGTAAGATGGTTTTAAAACCATTGTCTATTCAAGATACTGGTACACAAAACGATGTTTACCTAACTATAGATATGGGCGTTCAGTCTATAGTTGAGGATATAAAAAATCAGATAGTTAAAGAGTTTAACCCAAGGCGGGTGGCTATAGTAGTAGAAGATGTGAGGAATGGAAATATACTTGGTATGGCTACATACCCAGATTTTGATCCAAACGATTATTACAACTATCCGCAGAGAGATTGGCGAAATTCTGCGGTTACGGATGTCTTTGAGCCAGGTTCTGTGATGAAGCCCTTTTTCTTAGGGTACGCCATGGCAAAAGGTTATATTCATAGGGGGGAAACCTGCAACGCCAACGGTGGTAGAGGGGATTTTTACGGCCATATAGTAACCGACGTAGAACACAACGGTATACTTACAATGTCTCAAATTCTCATTGTATCAAGCAACGTATGTGCTATGAAAGTGGCTTCTCATCTTACTAGAGAAGACGCTGAAAACGTAGTTAATCTATTTCATCTAGTCAAACCTTACAATATAATACCTGGTGAGCAAGCTGGTATATTGCCTAACTTTTACTATCCTATAAATCGTATGTTTGCTACTATAGGACAGGGTATTGCAGTAAACGCTTTGAATTTGGCAAATGGCTATGCTGCGTTGGCAACTGACAATCTTTTAAAGCCACATATAGTAAGAAAGATCGTGAACCCATTAGGGCAAGTAATATATCATGAGCACGTGGATGTGATACATAAAGATATATACCCACAAAGCACCATAGATTGGCTTCACTACGCTTTAGAGCAAGTTGTAGAAAAAGGTACTGGTACTGCTGCAAAATCAAACCATTTCACAATAGCTGGTAAAACAGGAACCTCTCAAATATTTAACTTCAAAACTGGTCATTACTCTTGGAGAAAAGTGGTAGCCGTTTTTGCAGGATTTTTTCCAGTATCAAACCCAAGGTTCTCCGCTGTTATCGTTGCATACGACCCGCATCCTAAAAATGGAGCTCTTGCTTGGGGCGGTAGCGTATCCGCTCCTTACTTTAAGGAACTAGTTGATAGAATAAGCTTTTATTACGCCATAAAACCAGACAAGGCAGGACAAAGAAAATGAATTTTATAAACGTTGTTTTTGAAGACGTTGTTTGTTATGATGATTACCTTGAAAGACTTCAGAAATATTTATTTGAAAAGGGTTATATAATTTCTTCAAAAGCCAAAAACTGTATTGTTATAAACAAGGAAAACTACAACCCGTTGTATTGGGATAGATTTTTAAATTTGGATGCAAAACAAAAACCGTTGGTGCTTAGATTGTTTTACTTAGATAAAGATTTAGAACAAATAAGGGATTGTTATATAAAACAAACACCTTTTGGATTTGATATTTTTACAGAAGAAAGCGAAGTGTTTAGGCTTTTAAAAGAAGAGTATAAAGATTACATATATGCAGATACATATGAAAGTATAGAGGAAACTGTTATAAAAACTTTGAAAGACAAGTCAAAAACTCTTGTTTGTGCTGAAAGTTGCACCGCTGGAATGATAAGCTCAAGCCTTGTGAATGTGGCTGGTTCATCTCAGGTATTCTTGGGAGGCTTTGTAGTTTATTCTAACGATTTTAAAGTAAATTTTTTAAACGTTAATAAAACCCTGATAGAAAAACATGGGGCAGTTTCAGAAGAAGTGGTAAGGGCAATGGCGCTTGGAGCTCTTGAGTACTCTGATGCTGATATATCAATTGCGGTTAGTGGTATAGCTGGTCCTGGGGGAAGCGAGTTTAAACCACAAGGTTTTACTTACATGGCTATAGGTACCGATGAAAATATACTTGTATACAACTACACGTTTAAATCCGATCGCAATACCAATAGGAGACAGACAACGGCTTTTATATTGTTTAGGCTTTTAAAGGATGTTTTGAACCACACCGTCTAAACTTTGGAAACCAGTTTTTGTAATAAGCACTTCAACTTCTTTTCCTAATATATCATTAGAAGATGTGATATTGCACCACACGTTTGTAGTAGTCCTTCCTATGTATGTATTTTCTTTTTTGTCCTCTACAAGGACTTTTTGAACTGTGTTTTCATATCTTCTCATAAGCTTTGAGGTTATCGCTTTTTGAATTTCCAAAAGTCTTTTCATTCTATCCGTCTTTATTTCATCTGACAAATCATCTTCCATATGGTACGCAGGTGTATTTGGACGTTTTGAATATTTGAAAGAAAATACTTGCTCAAACTCAACAGTTTGCACCACGTCTAAAGTATGCTGGAAATCCTCTTCTGTTTCTGTTGGAAAACCTATAATGATATCCGTAGAGAAAGTTATGTCTTTCACTTTAGATTTTAGTTTTTCTATCCTATTTAGATAGTAAGCCTTTGTATAGTTTCTTTTCATGAGCTCTAATATCCTATCTGAACCTGCTTGAAATGGGAGGTGTAAATGGTTTACCATATTTGGAAGGCTTGCCATAGTCTCTATAATATCATCTGTCATATCTATAGGATGTCCTGTAGTAAATCTTATCCTTTTTACGCCTTCTATTTTAGATATGTTTTCTAAAAGCTTGTAAAAAGGATAATCAATATCTTTGCCATAAGCAGTAACATTTTGACCTATTAGGTGTATTTCCAGGACACCGTTATCTACAAGGGACTTTACTTCATCTAAGATGCTTTGAGGGTTTCTGCTTCTTTCTTTTCCCCTAGTAAAAGGGACTACGCAGTAAGTGCATTCTTTGTCGCAGCCTCTCATTATAGTGACGTAAGCACAGTAGCTGTTGTCTCTAACGGTGGGATAAGAGTCCAATATATTTTCTAAAGGGTCTTCTTCTTCCAATATCTCTATAGCTCTATTGCCAACTTTTACATCTTCTAAAAGTTTTGGTATGTTGTGTATGTTCTTAGTGCCAAATATCAAGTCTACAAAAGGCATTTTTGAAGCTATCTCATATCCAGCTCTTTGTGCCATACATCCGCATACGCCTATTTTTACATTTGGGTTTTTAGATTTTAACTTTTTAATCTCTCCAAGATGAGACCAAACTTTTTGATCTGGTTTTTCTCTTATAGTGCATGTGTTTAGTATAACCAAATCGGCATCTTCTTCTTTAGTAGCAGGTTCATACCCTTGTGTTTGTAAAATACCTTTTATTTTCTCAGAATCGTTTATATTCATCTGACAACCGTAAGTTTTTATAAAGTATTTCATAGCCAAATAATTATAAGCTCAAAAACTATTTATTAAAATGAAATAAATCAATGATTAGCGCACCTATCTATAGCCACTTCACCGCTATATCCTACCCTTAACAGGTTGATATTTCCCTTTGTAATTTTAATTTTAACGGGTATTCTTTGGGCTACCTTTGTAAACTCTCCCGCTGTGATATCTCTTGGTATAAGCGCGAATTTAGCAGCTGATGCTCTTAAAATCTCAGACACTACACCTTCATAATGTTCGTTTGGTAAAGCGTCTATGTGTATGTGTACCAAACATCCTTTCTTTATGCCGTGTAGTTTTGTTTCATCTATTATATCAAGCACATATACAGATTTTGGATCATATACAGCATATATTGGTTGTCCCGGTTTTACTATATCACCCACACTTACAAACTTTTTTACTATATACCCCGATATAGGACTGGTAAGTTCCGTTTCGGCTATCATATCAGATACATTTTGAAGTTTTGCTTCTAGAGATTTTATCTGGTTTTCTGTGGCTTTTATTTTTTGGGTTAGCTCTTTAGCCTCTTTTTGATTATTTTGGGCAATGGCTACACCTAAGTTTTGAGCTTTTGATAAAGAAGCCATGGCGTTAGCTTGATTTAACAACGCGTTTTTTTCGTTTAAAAGGTTTTTAAGTTCTGTCTCTTTTTCTTCAAAAGCATGCCTTGATATAACACCATCTTTATAAAGTTGATGAAATCTATGATAGTCCTTATTCACTAAAGATATCTTTGCATCCAAAGCTTTCACTTTGTTCATTATAGATTGCATATTTTGAGTAGCTTCCATGGTTTTATATAGATTGGCTTGAGCCTCTAATCCTGTTCCTACTAGAAGTCTATCCCTTTGGATTTTGTAAAGGTTTATTTCGCTTTCTAGCTCTTTAATCTGATACTTTAGGGCTTTATATTCTAATTTATAATCCGTATCATCTATTTTTGCCAAAGGTTCACCTTTTAGGACTTTGTCTCCCTCTTTTTTGAATAGTTTTACAATTCTTCCACTGTCTCTTCTGTAAGCTACATCTGTAAAGGTATTAGCCTCTACAAACACTGCATCGGAAACCGCATGCGTTATCCTATAGTATATCCATTTAAAGGCTATTAGAGAAAAAACCACTATGAGTATGACCAATACAGCTATACCAATCTTTTTATTTTTGTCCATAAGCCACCACCTCTAGGAGTTTGTATACCGATAAAGCGTAAAAATATCTACTATTTACCACGTCTGTTCTTGCTTTTGTAAGGTAATCCTCTGCATCTATAACATCTGTGTTTGTACCAAGCCCTGCTTTGTACTTTTCAGAAGCTATTTTGTAGTGCTCTTTTGCATCTTTTAATTCAGAATCTGCTAATGCTATGTCTTTTTCTGCGGTTTTAAGCTCCTCATAAGAAGATGTAACTTGTAGCTTTACGTCGTCCTCCAATTTTTTATAGTTTGTTAAAGCTTGTTTATAAGCCAAAAACGCTTGATGTACTTCATGAAATCTTTTTAAGCCACCAAACATTCTCCAATAAACTCCAGCGCTCACCAAGTCTTGATAATAAGGTAATCCCGGTATCTCGTCAGAATATCCATACCTTGCTTCAACGTAGGCTTTTGGAAGATATGTAGATTTCACCAAAGCTTGATAGTCTTTGGCTTTTCTTATAAGCGTTTTACCGTATTTTAGTATGACTCTATTTTTTAGAGCTATGTCGATAAGTTGGTTTAAATTGTATTTGCCAAGCGGGTTTGACACGTAGCTTATTTCCTTCAAACTATGCACTGGTCTTCCTACAAGGTTTGAAAGTTTTTGAAGGTACACTTTATATTCCCCTTCGTCTTTTGCTAGTTTTTCTTTTGCTTGATTTAGTTTTACCTTTGTTTGCAGTATATCTTTAAAAGCTACAAGACCTTGTTTGTACATTTGTTCTACGTTGTAAAGATGTCTTTCGTAATCCTTTACTTCCTTTTTGTCCACTTCTATAAGCTTTTTCTTTATGAGTGCATTTATATATGTATCTATAACATCTATCTTAACGTCCGTTTTAACTGCTGTAAGCATATACTTTTGAGCGTTTACATCGTCTTTTGATATTTTATATTTGTAAAAACTAGGCATATCAAACAAAACTTGTTTTACTCCAAAATTCCATTGGTCAAAGTGTCCCTTTTGAAATACAAAGCTGGTGGGTCCTTCTGGTATAGCGAGCCTTCTTCCTACGTTTGCATTGGCATTGAAGTCTAAGGTTGGCAAAAAGTTTCCAAAGGTTTCTTTTTTCTTTTCAGAGGCTATTTTGGTGTTTAGCTTTTGGTATAAAACATCTGTGTTGTATTTTAAAGCGGAATCTATGGCTTCTTTAAGGCTTATGCCAAAAGAAATCTGTGCAAAAGTTAATATACCAAAGAGAATTTTTCTCATAATACTCCTAGGTTTTTAAGAGTTTTTTGCCATATTGGTCTTGGGTCCTCTCCTGTGAATATGTATATTTCAAGAAGGTGTTTTGAGAGCCCCAACAACATATGAGCTTTATAATCTTCTTTTATACCACATAGATTAAGTATCTTTTTCATCTTATCTAAAAATATAAACCTACCTTCTTTGTAAAACTGCTTAAACCTATCGTCGGTGCACATTCCTTCAAACAAAAGAACGCCGAATAGCTTACTTTTCTGAATCATTTTGGAAAAACCTTCTATGAAAAACCTTTTCTTTGCTTCTTCTATCTTACCTTCATTGGCAAGCTTTATCGCCTCATCGGCATTTTCCAAAAGCTCTTTTCTAGACATTGTTAATATGCTTATAAAAAAATCCTCTTTTGATTTGAAGTATACGTAAAAAGTACCATGGGCTACGTTAGCCTTTTCAGTGATGTCGGATATTTTTGTTTTTGTAAAACCTTTCTCGTAAAAAAGCTTTATACCAGCTTCCACTATGGCTAATTTTGTCTCTAAGGCTTTTCTCTTTTTTCTGTTCTTGGCTTTGCTATTTAGCTCTTCCTCTTCTAATTTGCTTACTGACTCGTCAACCATATTTTAATTATAACAAACCGTTCATAAACTTGTCAAGAGTTGATTTGTCATAATTTTCCATATACCTAGCTACATATTTACCTATTATATCTGTTTCAATATTCACATAGTCTCCGGTTTTCTTTGCGTATAGGTTTGTATTCTCCCATGTGTGAGGTATTATATTTATCCTTATAAAATCTTCAAAAACATAGTTGATTGTAAGGCTTATGCCGTCTACAGCTATTGACCCTTTTGGAACTACCATCAATTTATAAGAAGATGGTATATATACATCTAACTCTCGATGTTCTCCTACATTTTTTATGCTTTTAATGTTTGAGACAAAATCAACGTGTCCAAGGACGATATGGCCATCTAGCCTTGACACACCAGCTATCATAGATCTTTCAAGATTGACTGGGTCGTTTGGTTTTAGATATTTAAAATTTGTCCTAATCATGGTCTCTGGTGATACGTCAAAGCAAAAACCGTTATCTAGCTTCTTTATGACAGTAAGACAAGCACCGTTTACAGATACGCTGTCTCCTATTTTTACTTCCAAAGAAGATTTTACACAAATTCTTGTATTTGTGGCTTTTGATATTGAAGCTACAAAACCTACTTCTTCTATTAACCCAGTAAACATTAGATTTCTTCTATAGGTTTTCCATAGTAAAAGCCTTGAACAAAATCTGGCTGCAATTTATCTATAAGCTTAACATCTTCTTCTGTTTCAACACCCTCTATAAGTATTTTGTAGTCTGAACTTTTCAGCCCTTCAGCTACCCAAGATATAATATCTTTGCCCTCTCTTAAAAAGAACCTATCTAATTTTACTATATCTGGTCTTATTATGCTTAACTTTTGAAACGATGAATTTTCCGTACCAAAATCGTCCAAGGCTATACCAAAACCAAGGGCTCTCAACTCGTTTACCAAATATCCTATGGATTCTAAAGGCTCTCTTTCTTTTCTTTCGGATATTTCAAAGATTACATCTTGAGAATTTACCATGTCTTCTAAAAGATGTTTCATGCGTTTTTTGTTTTTCTTAAAAATATTTACGATCCTAAGTGGCATATTTATAAAAAGCTTTGGTTTTGGTTTTACATCTAAACTTTTTATTTTTTTTATAGCCAAATCTATAACGTATTCTTCAAAGGCGTATATAATATTTGAAGAGTAAACGATATCTATAAATACATAAGCTGGTATTATTTCCCCCCTTTCTGAAATGAGCCTCATGAGCACTTCATAACCGTATACCTTGTTTGTTTTAAAATCTATTATTTTTTGAAAAACAGGAAAAAGTCTTTTATCTTCCATGGCTTTTACTAAGTCGGATATACCTATGCTAAATTTGTTTTTTTTCATCAAATTACATATTACAACCTTGTTTGAATTGTAAATGCTTGGCGTTTCTTTGGTATATGATAAATCAACGGTAGACTCTTTTTTTAGGCAATTAAAAGCGTTGTTTAACATCTCGTCGAAAGTATCGCCGTGTTCGGGAAAAGAGGCTATTGCTACGCTAAACGTAATGTTTTCATCTTTAAAATCTTTTTCTCTTATATTGTTGTTAAAAGTTTTTCTTATCCTCTCTTCTACCTTAAGTGCTCCTGATACATCTGTATTTGGTAGTATAACAAGAAAACTACCGCCTTCGTATTTTCCAGCCAAATCGCTTTTTCTTAAACTTTCTTCCATGCTTTCTGCCAACGTTAAAAGCACTTCGTTACCTTTTTCATAGCCAAACTTCTTATTTATGTCTCTCAACCTGTCTATATCTAAAATTAGCAAAGAAAGATGCTTGTTTTCCCTTTCGCTGTAAGCTACCAATTTTCTACCTATCTCCTCTAAGCATCCAACAGAGCTTATAAAGGTTTCTTTGTAAAGTGCCAACAAGCTTAAAGGTAACCTTTCTTTGCTCATACCGATGAGCTTACACCATATATGATATCGTGATAAATGCTAAGAAGAGCCTTCGCTCCTTCGCCGGCAGCGGTTATTATCTGCTTTGCAAATATGTTGGTGCAATCTCCGGCTGCATAAGCCCCAAGCAAAGACGTCCTATTGTTTTGGTCTATGATTATCTCGCCCCATTTGTTTAGCTTTATACCGGTGTTTACAAAAAGCTCGGTGTTTGGCTTTGTGCCGATTTCTACAAAAACGCCTTCAGTTTCAAAATCGTATGTTTTACCGTTTTTCATATCTTCTAATTTAACACCCGTCACGCCTATGTTTTTATCTACGTATATCTCAAGCACTCTATGGTTTGTTAGGGCTTTTACCTTTTCATTTTTTAAAACTTTGTTTTGAAGGGATTCGTCAGCTCTAAATCTATCAGTATATTCAATTATTGTTATAGAAGATGCGTAATTTACAAGTTGCTCTGCGGCCTCAAATCCAGAATTTCCACCACCCACCACTATGACTTTTTTATTTTTGTAAAAAGGCGCATCGCAAGTGTAGCAATAAGATACACCTTTACCTATACCCTCTTCATCACCCTTTACGCCAAGCTTTTTATGGTCAGCACCAGTGCATATTAAAACGTTTTCAGCTTTTATTGTGAGTCCATTTGATAAAGATATGGAAAAATCATGCTCTTTCAAAGCTCTAAAATCAGTTACCTCGGCGTACTCAGGGGATACTTCCAAGTATTCAAGTTGTTCTGTAAGTCTTTGGACAAAGCTAATACCGTCTATATTCTTAAAGCCCATATAATTTTCTATATCTCCAGAAGTCAATATCTGGCCACCCACGTCCTTTGTAACAAGCACAAAATCCATCTTCTTTCTAGCTGCGTATATGGAGGCTGCAACACCAGCCGGTCCTCCACCTATTATCACAAGCTGCTTATTCATCTTTATCTCTCCTTATGTAAGTTACAAGATTAGCCACCAAACTGGCAAGGTATGTCATATCTTTTAACCTCTTTAACAACAACAATATAGAGCTTGCTATAACAATCCAAAATATTGTAATTACCACCATGCAAATAGCTATAACACCTAAAAAAAATGTATCCACACTCATATTATAACACTTTTTTTAATATAAAAAATACAGACTCTAATGCCTTTCTTCTGTGAGATATTTTGTCTTTGTTTTCTATGTTTGCCAACGTGGTGGCATAACCTTCTGGTATAAATATGGGATCATAACCAAAACCAAAATTTCCAGAAGGCTCTTTCGCTATACTTCCTTTTAGCTCACCTTCTCCAAATATACCGTAGTTGTTTGACAAAACTATTGCAACAACGCTTACAAATTTTGCTTTTCTATTTTCTTCTTTTTCTAAAAGCCTTAAAACTTTGAGATTGTTTAGCTCATCTTTTGAAAGCTTGAAATCGTCTTCTTTTAAGACGTTGGATCCAAAACTATCTTTGTAAAACCTTGAAGAATAGACCCCAGGTCTTTCTAAATTATCGCTTAAAGCTTCTACTACGAGCCCAGAGTCATCTGCTAAGGCTGGTATACCAAATGCATCATAATAAGCTTTGGCTTTCAGATAAGCGTTTGATAAAAATGTATTTGCATATTCCTCTACCTCTATTTCTTTTGGAGGGCTTACAAACTCTAAATCCAAATTTGCATCTTTTTTTAATGACTCCAAAATTGAGTAAAGTTCTTCAAACTTTTTTTTGTTTGATGTGCAAATCATTAGCTTCATAATCTCTCCTTAACCCTTAATTACATTATTATACATGCTAAAAAGTTTTTTAAGTTAAACATGATAAAACCTGGACCACTTTATATTTTATCACTGTTGCATTTTTAGCATATATTAGGTATATTATTAGGTGATGAACACAAAAAAGTTAAAGGAAGAGTTTAGGGCTTTTCTAAAAAAACATAACTATAAAATAACAAAAAATAGGTTGGATTTGATAGATATTATAGCAAATTACAAAAAGCATTTTGAAATAGAAGAGCTTGTAAACTATATCCAAAATACACAAAAATTGGCTTCCAGAGCAACAATATATAGAACTGTAAAACTTTTGATGGATTTTGGTATAATAAAAGAAATAATAAAGCAAAATAATAAGACAATATACGAATTTTGCACCCAAGAAGGACATCACGACCATCTTGTATGCGTTTCTTGTGGACGTATCATAGAGTTTTTCAACGAAGATATAGAAAATTTACAAGAGGAGATTTGCCTAAAACACAACTTTTTACCCACTTATCATAGGCTTGAAATATTTGGATTGTGCGAGCAATGTCTGAAAAAAAAGCAACCTATACAAGAAAAGTAAACTTTTACGAAACGGACGCCCAAGGAGTGGTGCATCATTCAAACTACTTTAGATATTTTGAAGAGGCTAGGGGTTTTTTGTTAGAAAATCTTGGATACCCTTACTCCAAAATGCATAAAGACGGGTTTTTTGTAGTTTTAGTAGAAGCAAGCATAAGAATAAAACGTTCTATTCTTTATCAAGATGTTTTTGATATAGAAACATCAATGAATATAAAGAATGAATTTAGCCTTTACTTTGATTACAAAGTGTATGTGGATGATAAGCTTTGTGCGACAGGAAATACAAAGCATTGCATAGTAAAAGACGGCAAACTCACAAAAATACCAGATTTTTTAATAAGGATTGTAAATGATTGATAAAAGCTATATAGACTTTATCAAAGACAAAGTATACAACCAAGAGGAGGCGCTTCAGTTTTTTGAGTCGCTTTTAGAAGTTCATCCTCACAAAGATACCCTTATATCGTATTTAAATCCAAGAAGGTTTTTGCTGCTTTTAGAATTGGGAGAAAGGTCGAGCTGTATAAAGAAATTAATCTTGAGACACCCCACGATATTTGAAGAGACTATACCGGAGCTTTGGTATAAGGTAAAATCAAAAGAAACCTATCTAAAAGAGATAAACGAACTGTATAAGCGCTATGACATGAGTTTTGAAGAGTTTTTGGCTTTTTATAGAAGAAGAGAACTTATGAGACTCGTGGCGAAAGATATATTGAACACAGAGGATTTGGAAGATATACTGTTAGAATATTCGGCTTTAGCAGATGCTCTAATAGAAAGCCTTATTAAGCATATATCAAACGACAATGCAAAGGAACTTTTAGTAATAGGCATGGGTAAACTTGGGTCCCACGAGCTAAATTTTTATTCAGATATAGACGTTATGTTTTTCTCAAAAGACAACAATCAATACTATGACAATATTTGTAAGCTTTTTATGAAAAGCATAAATACAAATACAAAAGAGGGAGAGATATATATAACAGATGCTGATTTGAGGCCTTTTGGTAAGTCTGGTCCCATAGTAATGAGTATAGAGGCTGCTGAAGACTATTATGAGATGTATGGAAGGTTTTGGGAAAGAATGGCTCTAATAAGGGCAAGGGCTGTATACGATGAATCTTCGTTGTTTTCAAGTTTTTATAAGAATATCATAATACCTTTTGTATTTAAAAAGTCTATAGACCAAAGAGATTTAGACAATATTGCTCTTATGAAGGAAAAAATAGAGTTAGAACAAAAAAAGAAAACTCTGTCAAAAGGTTACAATGTAAAAACTGGTGAGGGTGGTATAAGGGAAGTAGAGTTTAGCCTTCAAGCTATGGCACTTCTTCTAGGAGGTAAAAAACCTCTTTTGAGAGATGGTAATACGTATAGACTTATAATGAAGCTAGAACAAAACGGTATACTATCAGAAGAGGAGGGCAATTCTTTAAAAGAGGCTTACACGTTTCTAAGAAGATTGGAACATCTTATACAAATAAAAAATTGTGTGCAAGATCATGTTTTAAAAGACCAAGATATAGAAAAATTTGCTTTTTTTATGGGCTTTTCAAAAGATAAATTTGACAACGTTTTGTCGTTGCACAAAGCTAGGGTCAGAGAGATTTTTGATAACTTGCTTCCTAAAAGCAGAAAAAAAGTAAGTTTGAACCCATGTCAAGAAGCCTTAATATTAGAAGATGCTGAGGGCTTTTCTCAGTGTATACCAAATGTAAAGCATCCTAAAAACTTCTTCAACTCAATATTGGGTATATTTCAGGGCAAAGAAGGTGTATATCTATCAGAAAAAGAAAGGCAAAAGTTTTTAGAGTATTTACCCACACTTATAAAAAGAATAAACTCATCAAAAGAACCAGAGCTTATTGTGAGAAACCTTGAAAAGTTTATAATGAGTAAAACCGGTAGGCGCATAATATTTGAGAAAGAAAGTATATTTGAATCCCTTTTAGATATATTTGAAGCGTCAAACACGGTATCTACGGAGATATCAAGATATCCAGATACTGTAGAAGATATATTAACCCTTTATCAGGATTTTCCTAATAAAGAAGAGATAAGAAGGGATTTAGATAACTATAAAGGACTTGAATTAGATAAATTAAACCTTTTTAGAAGGTTTAAAAGAGCATGGGAAATAAGGATAATACTTAACTATATAACGAAATCTAAAAACTTGATAAAATTGTTTGAAAGTCTATCAGATTTGGCAGAGGTAGTTTTAGAAGGTAGTTTTGAGCTAAGAGAAGACACTCTTTTAATTGCTCTTGGTAAGCTTGGATCTAAAGAGTTAAACGTAAATTCTGATTTAGATTTGTGCTTTGTTACTAAAGACAATCAGACTAAAATCAATTCAATAAATTATATACAAGATTTTATAAAGTTTCTGACGACACACACAAAAGAAGGTTATCTGTATGCGGTTGATTTTAGGTTAAGACCTATGGGTCAAAAAGGTGAATTAAACCCCACTCTTGATTTTTATAAAAACTACTTTGAAAATGAGGCAAGATTTTGGGAAAGGCTAAGCTGGACAAGGTATAGAGTGATTGCGGGCGATCAAAATCTAAAAAAAGAATTTGAACACATAGTAGATAAGTTTTTGTTTGAAAAAGATATAACGGAAAAAGAGGCGCAAGAAACACTCAATATGAAATTTGAGATAGAGAAGAACCTAAAATATTCTAAGGACAAAATAAATATAAAGTTGGCATCTGGGTCTATGATGGATGCTGAATTTATTACTCAGTTATATATATTAAAAGAAAAACTGAAGGAACCTTCTATGTTAAAAGCTATGGATATTCTAAAAAATACTTATCCTTTCTTTGAAAGACTAAAAGAACTTTACTTATATCTAAGAGGTTTAGAAACTTCTTTAAGATTAAAAAGAGAGGGTTCTACATCCACTTTAAGTGTTATGGATTTTGGAGAAAAAACATTCAACGAAACTAAAGATATCATGAAAGAAATAAGGAGCATTTTCTTAGAAAATACAAATAGACTTATTAACCCCCACCCTAATCTAAATCATATAAAACCCACTTGACAAAAAGATATGAAT
>PNJC01000112.1 GCA_002878215.1 Hydrogenobaculum sp.
GCCATTGAAGAGCTTGTCTTTATGCTTTTGTATCTAGCAAAAAATTATCTTGATATAGACTATATGAAGTTTGCAAAAACTGTAAACTTATATCTGACCCTCTTAGGCTTACCTCTTTCTCTTATAGCCCTTTACAATCTAAAATCAAAAGGCTATGAAATGATTTTATTTGGTGGAGCTTTTGACTCTGGGTTTATATTTTCCATGATTGCTTTTTCAAGCATCGGTATTTTTTTATATAAAAAGGATTGGAAAAGGTTTTTATTCTTAGGGCTTTTTTTGTTATACAGCCTAATGGTGGTTTTTAGCACAAAAAGATCAGATTTGCTTGGATTTTTAGCAGGATTAAGCGTTTTTTTAAGTGCATCCTTGGGTAGTTATTCCAAAAAACTTGTGCTTTCAATATTGGCAGCTTCTTTGCTTGTGCTTTCGATAGGCGGGTTTTACGTTTTTAGAAAGGATCCTAGGTTTGATGCAATTGTTAAAATCCTAAAACATGAAAAAATAACCACAAAAGAGTTAAATACTGTTTCAAGTTTAAGATATAAAATTATGATACATGCTTTAAAAGTTATAAGAAATGACATCAGAAACAAAAATATACCAGCAATTCTAATAGGGCACGGAGTTAGGAGTGGTGTAAAATTAGACCCAAAGCTTGGTCTTGAAAAGTTTGAATCTTTTGAAGCCATATCTGAATACATAGAGAAAGGTCTTATCGGATTAATCGGTCTTGTATGGTTTTATTGGAGGGTGCTAAAATTCAGCTTCAGTTTAAAAGCTTTAAAAGAGGAGGACTTTCTTTTCATACCTTTTGTAGCCACTATGGTATATCAGCTTTTTGGTTCTTTGTTTACATTTTTTTGGAGCCTTTACCTTCCTTTGATTTTGCTTTTGTTTGGTATTGCCGAAAATTACTATGAAAAACGCTAACATACATATAGGTATAAGTGGTTATTATTACAAAGATGCCATAGGAAGATTTTACCCAAACGGTATAAGGCCGTCTGAGTTTATACTTTATTACCAAAGATTCTTTGATAGTGTAGAATTAAATTTTACTTTTTATAGATATCCTCAAAAACACCATATGAAATCTATACTTAAAAAAGCGCCAAACCTAAGGTATGCAATAAAACTGCATAGAAGCTTCACACACGTAAAAAATTACGACAAAGAAAGCTTGGAAAAGTTTATAGAAGACATAGAACCAATAACATCTTCAGGGCGTTTTATAGCACTTTTACTACAGTTTCCACCATCTATGCACTATAAGGAAGAAAACTTAGCGCATATAGAGGCTCTTATAAAAAGCTTGAAACCAATACCTTTGGCAATAGAATTTAGAAGCAAGTCTTTTAATAGAAAAGATGTTTTTGAGCTTTTAAAAGAAAACAACGTTAGCATAGTAAACGTAGATGCTCCAAAAAAAGAAGACACATTGGTAGGACCTTGGATTAGCACAGCAGACTTCAACTATATAAGAATACACGGAAAAGATGAGGAAAATCCTTACAAATACCTGTATAGTATAGACGAGCTAAAAAAAATAAAAACAAAGATAAGGAAAATAGAAGACTACAAACCCACTTACATATTTTTTAACAACACCTTTGGAGCAGGAGCTTTTCTAAATGCACTTGAAATGAAGCGTCTATATGGATTTGAGGTAGACATACCAGATAAGTTGGAGGCTATAAGAAATCAAAACATATGGGTATAGCGTTTTTTGGTGGTAGCTTTGATCCGATACATATAGGACATATACTTGTAGCAAGAGATGTGTGCGAGCTTTGTAATATTGATAAAGTATTTTTTATGCCAGCCTTTATATCTCCTTTTAAACCTAAACCAATAGCGAGTCCAAAACAGCGGCTTGAAATGTTAAAGCTTGCCCTAGAAGGTGAGTCTTGGGCTTTTATAGAAGATATAGAAATAAAAAAAGAAGAAATATCTTACACCTACAAGAGTGCTCTAATACTAAAAGAAAAATATCAGAAGCCCCCAACCTTCATAATAGGCTACGATGCTTATCTAACGCTTGACAAGTGGTATAGGTATGAAGACCTTGTAAAAATTGCAAATTTTATAGTGGTAAAAAGAGGAAAAACAGATACACTAAAAAAAGATGATGTAGATGCGATTTTTTGTAACACGAGAACTGTAGATGTCTCTTCTACAGAAATCAGGGCCCGCATAAAAGAAGGCAAAAGTGTAAAATATATGCTACCAGACAAAGTACTAGAATATATATTGAAAGAGGGTATTTATGCAAAAAGCTGAAAACTATGTAAGTTTAGATATTTTTTCTTCAAACATACCAGCTTTTAACTACGAAGATAGCGTTGATATGGTTTATAAGTTTTTCAAAGAAAAACCTTTTTACAAATACGTTGTTATACTAAAAAATCAAATACCTATAGGTATTGTAAAAAAAGATGATATAGCCTTTGCAAATAGAAATTTAAATGTAGGGGAGTTATCAAAACCTCTTCCAAAAGTCAAAAACACCAACGTAAACCCACAAAGGCTTTCAGATGTTATTGAAGTCTTAAGACTCCAAGTGTCCGATATATTTTTAGTAAATAACAAAAATCAATACATAGGAGTAATAAATTACGATACAGTAATTCACTATCTAAGCAAATTTCCAGACACTTCTCAAGACAAAATATCTAACATGTTAGGAAAAGATTATTATGCAGTGGTTATAGGTTTTCAGGATTTTAAAGAGCTAAAAGAAGAACTTGGTTATAAGATAGATTCGTTGTTTAAACTAATAAAAGACCTATTAAAAAATATGTCTAACGAATGTTGCACTTATATAGAAAAATCCGACAGCGATATATACAGTGTGCACAAAACAAAAATCACAAAAGATGTTATAAATAAATTCTTTGATGAATTTTATAAAGAATACAACGTCTTGTTTCAAACCCATAAAACACCTGTTATGTATGCCATAGTGCTAAATCTAAACAACATGAAATCTTACGATGCTTTCATAAAACGAATAGATATCTTAAAAGTTTACATAAAAGACATGAAAAATACTGTGGCGATAATTGATGGATTACAGCCTCTTCTTATAACGCACTTATCAAAGCAAGATTATCCAACGGTACAGCTTATAAAAGAAAAAATATCATCCTCTATACAAGATATTGTCAACAATTTAGTAAAAACTGAGAAAAATCTGTGGGAATTTGTAGTTTATGATATGTTTAAAAAGTATCCTTTTTACGATCTTATTTACATAATGAACGAATCTGGAATCCAAATATCCAACAACATAATAAATCCAGACATATCTAAAAGTATAGCCACAGGGAAAAAGGGGGCAGATAGATTAAAAGAGGCTTATTTTAAAAATGCCTCTGAAACCCCTTACATAACAGAAGTTTATCTTTCTAAAGCCACAGATGATTTTTGCATAACCGTTTCGCTGGCTTTTAAATATCAAAATAAATCTTATGTGATAGCTGGAGATATAGCTTATTCAGACATAGGGAAAATTAACCTGCAAAGCTAATTGCTTTTGAGGTAAAATGATAAGTAGGAGGTATTATGAAATTTTACAAAAGCAAAATACTAACAAGCGCTATATCTATGCTAACTCTAATAAATATTACATTTGCCAATGCCAAGATTGATAAAAATGCTGATAAAAGCAATAACACCACAAACCAACAAACCAATACCAGCAACAGCTTTGAAGAGCTTTTACATAGCACGCCAGGAGTTTTAGTAAATAGAGTTGTGGCTTCCGTAAACGGTGAGCCAATATTGCAAAGCGATTTAAAGATAGCAATGGTATATTTTGGCACAAAAGATGC
>PNJC01000048.1 GCA_002878215.1 Hydrogenobaculum sp.
ATACTTATAAAGAATAAACTAAGTAAAGTATAGCTCAAAATAGCTGGTTTTCTCAGATGTATAGCGTCGTATTTGTGAGATATGTAGATCATAGCCCATATGGTGGCGAAGTAGATTATCGTATCTACGATGATTGCATACATAAGGCTTGATAGGTTTATATGAAAAGGTAAGAATCCCAACAGTTGATTGGGTAAACTATTTTGAGGATTCATCGCTTGTATCGTCTTCTGGCTTTTTAAACCATAAGCTTTTTGGAAGTATTATTATTTTTTCGTTGGGCCTTTGCATCTGCATGTACTCTGTGGCAAACTTTTTCATAAAGAAGTTGGGATTTTCGTCTATTTGCTGTTTTTTTGCATAAAGATATTGATATCTATCCTCTTCTTTTTTTAGAAGAGCTTCTATTGGGCTGCTGGCCCTTTCTAAAGCTATCAGCGAAAATATGTTGGAGGAGCTAATGAAGATATTCCATATCGTATAAAATACCGCCAGCAGAAAAAAGCTTACGACAATTAAATTACTGTAAAAACGGCCAGAATTCTTCTTTTGACGCATATTGGGCTCCGTACCCAAGATACTCTTCTATCCTTAAAAGCTCGTTGTATTTTGCTATCCTTTCAGACCTTGATAAAGAGCCTGTTTTTATCTGTCCTGCGTTTGTACCTACAGCCAAATGAGCTATAAACGTGTCTTCGGTTTCTCCTGACCTATGGGATACTATGGTGTTGTAGCCGTATTGTTTTGCTATGGCTATGGTTTCCATAGTCTCTGTGAGAGTGCCTATTTGGTTTAACTTTATAAGTATCGCGTTTGCCATGCCTTTACCTATGCCCTCTAAAAAGATGTTTGGGTTTGTAACAAACAAATCGTCACCCACAAGCTGCACCCTATCGCTTAGTTCTTCTGTGAGCAGTTGCCAACCCTCTTCGTCTTCTTCTGAAGCCGGGTCTTCTATACATATTATCGGATAGTTTTCTAAAAGCTTTATACAAAAGTTTAAAAGTCCTTCTTTATCGTAGCTTTTACCGTCTATAGTGTATATACCGTCTTTGTAAAACTCTGATGCTGCAAAATCAAGAGCTATAGCGATATCTTCTCCAGGGGTATATCCTGCTTTTTCTATGGCTTTTAATATAAACTCTATAGCTTTCTCTGTGGATTCTAAGTTTGGTGCAAAACCACCTTCATCACCCACGCAAGTGGCAAAACCATTTTCTTTTAACAAGCTCTTAAGCGTGTGAAACGTCTCAGCCCCCATCCTAAGAGCATCTGAAAATGTCTCAGCTCCGTAAGGCACTATCATAAACTCTTGAATGCTAAGTGGGTTGTCTGCATGTACTCCGCCGTTAATTATGTTCATAAGAGGCACTGGTAACTTTCTTGCAAAAATACCTCCTAAATATGCAAAAAGAGGTATACCAAGCTCGTTTGCCATCGCTCTTGCACTAGCCATGCTTACTGAGAGTATTGCGTTTGCTCCTAAGTTTGATTTGTTGTCAGTACCGTCTAGTTCTATAAGTGTAAGGTCAAGCTCCGTTTGATTTGACGCATCTATACCTATTATAGCTTTTGCAATTTCTTTGTTTACGTTTTCTACGGCTTTTAGCACGCCCTTCCCCATATACCTTTCATCTTTGTCCCTTAGCTCTAAAGCTTCTTTTGAACCGGTGGAAGCCCCGCTTGGTACTATAGCTATTCCGCTGGCTCCTGATTCTAGTACAACTTCTGTCTCTACGGTAGGATTGCCTCTTGAATCAAGCACCTCTCTTGCCCTTACATCCATTACTTTGCTCATGTTTCCTCCTTTTGTCTATCAATAGGCACGAGGGGGATCGAACCCCTGACCTCAGGCGTGTCGAGCCTGCGCTCTCCCAACTGAGCTACGCGCCTTATTTTTTATTATATCATATCTACCGGTTGCACTGCTCCAAAACGCCTTTTTCTTTTAGAAAAATCTTCCACTATCATACAAAGGTCTTCTGGTGTAAAATCTGGCCAGTATTTTTCGCAGAAGAAAATTTCAGCATAAGCTATATCCCAAAGCAAAAAGTTGGATATTCTTTTTTCATTGCCTGTCCTTATAAGAAGGTCTACCGCTGGCAAAAAACATGTATCCAAAGCCTTCTTTATATCTTCTTGATTTACTTCATTTTTTTCTTTTAAAAGCTTGCTAAAGGCTCTTGTGATATCGTCAAGTCCACCGTAATCTACAGCCAGTGTAAGTGTTATTGAACTATTTTCTCTGGTTTTTTGCTCTATATCTTCCATGTATTGAAGAAGCTCTTCTGGTATTCTATCTTTTCTTCCTATAAATTTCATCTTTATGCCGTTTTTTAATATGCTTTCTTCTTTTCTTATAAGGTATTCTTTAAAAAGCTTAAAAAGCACATCTATCTCTTCTTTTGGTCTTTTCCAATTTTCTGTTGAAAAAGCAAAGAGCGTTATATAGCTTACTCCTAGTTCTTTGGCTTTTAAAGTGACAGGCTCCACTACCTCAGCCCCTGCATAATGCCCATAAAACCTGCTCTTTCCCTTTTCTTGAGCCCATCTTCCATTACCGTCCATTATTATAGCTATATGTTTTGGCACATTTAAGTCCATTACACTAGTATAAACTAAAAAAGTGAAATCAAGATGAAATCTATATGTTGTAGTTTTCTTCTTCCTCTTCGTCTATCTCATTGAAGCTTAAGTCTATCCTTTCAGCCGGTATTATTGTGGTTATCGAGTGTTTATAAACAAGCGTTTGTTGTTTGCCATCTTCTATGAGTATCGTATAAAGATCAAAAGACCTTACCTTACCTTGCAACCTTACACCGTTTAAAAGATATATAGATACTTTTACTTTAGACTTTCTTATTTGGTTGAGCATCAAATCTTGCAACCTTGCTGCGTTCTTACTACCCATAGCTTTACCTCTCAAAGTTAATAATTTATTATTATATCAAATATACGAAACCTTTGCGAAACAATCTGCTTAATTTTATGATTTAGTTTTTCTACCAAAAGAAGCGTATTGTTTTATTAGTTCTAACCTTTTTCTATCCTCTTCGTTTTGGGACATTCTTTCTACGGCTTCTTTTATAAAAGCTATAAAAACAGATATAAGAAATGCCGCCATAGTAGAAACTATTACTATGAGTGTTCTTTTGGGGCTTATCCTTACATGAGGGGGTGTGGCTTTGTCAATTACTTGTATAAGCGGAGCGCCTTTTGCCTCTTGAATAGAAGCTTGCTGATAGAGTTTTAAAAGCATATCGTATACAGCTTTTCTAAAACCAAGCTCAGTTTGGATATTTATATATTTCCCATAGACTTCTGGGACTTTTTTAATAGAAGGTAAAGCGCTTGATTTTGCATTTGACTCAAGGGATGATAGTTCAGCTTCCAAGCTTGCTATAGAAGCTTGAATTTTTTTATACTCTGGATTTTGAGGAGTAGCGTATGTGCTCATAGCCGCTAACTTTGCCTCTTGGGCTGCTATTTGGGCTTTTAGATTTGCTATTGTGTTTATAGAGGCCTTTGCTTGAGGTTTTAGCTCTATCACCCCAGTTTTTTTCTGAAAGCTCTCAGCGTTCTTTTCAGCTTCCAAGAGTTTTTTATAAGCTTTTTTTAACTCTTTTTGGAAGAATCTTTTTTCTACCGCTGCTTTTGTCACTGCAAGATGGTTGTTTAAATATCTAAGCTGATCCACAAAAGCGTTTGCAATCTCTGCCGATCTTTTAGGGTCTTTATCTTTATATCCTATTGTTATGATGCCAGTTTTGAGATCAGCTTTTGCATCAAGATGGTCTAAGACATCCTTTCTTGCTATATCTATGTTTTTTGCT
>PNJC01000084.1 GCA_002878215.1 Hydrogenobaculum sp.
TGCCTCGTAGTTAGCTTTTGATGTAAAAACAAAGATTGAAGCGTTTTGTTTTAGATATTCTATAGGATTTTTTACAAAACCTAAAAAGCTTATGTTGTTTAGGTTTAGAGATGTTTTAAGACTTGTTGCTTTTTCTAAATCATCACCATCTCCTAAGAAATCCGCTTTTATATCTGTATCTTTCAAAGCCTCTATCAAATCTCTCCAACCCTTTTCCTCTAAAAGCCTAGAAACCCATCCTATCTTAAACTCTTTTATATCTTCGTATCTTTTTGGTTTCTTTTCTATATTTTCAATCCAGTTTGGTATAACTATTGATTTGTCATGTGGTACAAGGTCTTTTGATAGAAAAGTTTCTTCTATAACAGGAGATACAAATATTATTTTTTTAATATAAGGATGTTTAAAATAATTGTCTGACCATTTTCTTAAAGCTTCTATGTTGGACTCTAAAGATGCATAGTTTGCTTGAATCCATACATAGGTATTTGGATGGTAAAACATGTAATCTGGTTTGGTAAGTAGCATTATATCTGATTCTAATATTATATCTTTGAAATCTTTTACGTCGTCGTATTTTGTTAGGACGCTGTCTACACCTTCTATATTTTTTACTTCGTTGTATAAGGGTTTAAATGTAGTTATAAGGTTTATGTTGAAGTCATTTTTTAAAAGCTCACAAAACTTTACTATCATCTTAGCATGTCCGTCTATTGTAGGGTTGTCGTTGTGGTAGTATCTTGCTTCTAAAATAGTTATACTTTTCTTCCTTTTTGGCATATATTTAATTATAAAAGATTTTTAGATATATTAAAATATATTTAGGAGGTGTTTATGAAGATAGCTTTCTCAGGGCTTGGGAGAATGGGGTTAGGTCTTTCAAGAAGGTTAAAAGAAAGAGGACACGAGGTTTTTGGATTTGATAGAAATCTTCACTGCACCAAAGAAGCTTCTTCTTACGGAGTAAAGTGCTTTGCCACTTACAAAGAGATGTTTGAGGCTTTTGGTGATGATAGAAGGATTTTGTGGATTATGGTGCCTCAAACCGCTGTAGATGATGTGATAAACGAGGCTTTGCCTTATTTAAAAGAGGGTGATATTGTTATAGATGGTGGAAATTCTTACTATAAAGATTCTATAAGAAGGTATAACTTTTTAAAAGAAAAATCTATAAAGTTTTTAGATGTGGGGACTTCTGGTGGGGTTTGGGGTTATGAGAGGGGTTTTTCTTTGATGGTGGGTGGAGATAAAGAAGATTTTGATTTTATAAGCCCTATACTTAAGGATTTGGCAAACGAAGGGGTTGGTTTTGGTTATATGGGTGGGGCTGGTATGGGACACTTTGTTAAAATGGTTCACAACGCTGTTGAATACGGCATGATGGAAAGTATTGCTGAAGGGCTTGATCTTATAAGGGTTTCAAAACCTGATGTAGATTTAAAAGAAGCTGTGAGGGTGTGGACAAAAGGGAGTGTAGTGGCATCTTGGCTTATGGATTTAACCTATAAAGCTTTGTGTGATTTTGGGCTTTTGGAAGATATAAAACCTTATGTGGAAGATACCGGAGAAGGAAGATGGAGTGTGTTAGAGGCTGTAAACGAAGGAGTTCCTATGCCATCGATATCAAACGCACTTTTTATGAGGTTTCGCTCAAGAGAACAAGAGAGTTTTAGAGATAGGCTATTAGCAGCCTTAAGATATGAATTTGGACAGCATAAGTTTAAGAAAAATGAATAACTTTGTTTTTGTCTTATTTGGTGGAAACGGCGATTTAGCTTGGAAAAAGATACACCCTAGCCTTGCTAAGCTATACAAAGAAGGTAAAATCTCCCCTAAAAAGGTGATATCTTGCTCAAGAGAATCGAGTAGGGATGAGTTTATACCAAAAATTAAGTCTTTGTTTGGGGAAGATTACGCTTCTATATGCGATTATATAAACGTAGATGTTACAAATTCAAAAGATTTTAACTTTATTAAAAGCATAGAAAAAGATGAAATAATATTTTACTTAGCTATTCCCCCAAATCTATTTGAGTCTGCTATAAAAAATATAGGCCATATGCTTCTTGATATGCCAAACAAAAGAAAAATCGTTGTGGAAAAACCATTTGGGTACGATTTAGATTCCGCTAAACGTCTAAACAACCTTTTGCATACGTTTTTCTTAGAAAAAGAGATTTACAGGATTGACCACTTTTTAGGTAAAGAGGCGGTGCAAAACATATTTAGCTTTAGATTTGCCAATTACATATTTGAAGGTATTTGGAATAAAAATTTTATAGACCATGTTCAAATATCAGCCTTGGAAGATATAGGTATAGAAGGAAGAAGCGCTTATTACGATAAGTTTGGGGCTTTTAAAGATATGATACAAAATCATCTTACCCAAATGGCAACCTTTATAGCTATGGAACCCCCATGTTGCATAGATGCAGAAGAAATAAGAAACGAAAAGGTGAAGGTTTTAAAATCTGTAAGACCACCAGACATAAAGGATGTGGTGCTTGGAAGATACGAAGGGTATACAATGGAACCAGGCGTAAAACCTGGCTCAAAAACAGAGACTTTTGCCGCTGTTAAACTCCATATAGACAACTTGAGATGGCACGGAGTCCCATTTTATCTTAGGACTGGTAAAAAGCTAAAAACAAAGGCGACCCAAATAGTGATAGTGCTTAAAAACATGCCTACATCTTTTGCCAAACTCATAGGTTGTGAGCCAAAAGAAAACAAGATAGTAATAAAGATAGCACCTATTACAAATATTGAGTTAAGGCTTGATATAAGAGCCCCAAACTCTGATTTTCTATCTTGTCCATTGGAAGTGTCTATGAGCATGGAAAACAACCAGACGGCCTCAGAAGCTTACGAGACGCTTATTTTGGATATAATAAACTCAAATCAAACGCTATTTTTAAGAGAAGACGAGGTAGAGCTTGCATGGGCTTTGTATCAACCACTTTTAGATAAATGGAAAGAACAAAAAGATGTAGACCTTTACGAAGTAGGTTCTTACGGACCAAAATCGGCTGATATGCTTATAAACAAAGACAATAGACAATGGTATATCTTTTAGATTTTATAAGAGTTTATGACTTTGACTCGTTGGAGTCTTCATCTTATTTTTTGCTAAGGTTTTTCTTAAAAGCCAAAAAACTAAAGTTAAATATAGCCTTAGCCGGTGGGTCCACCCCTTTGTACCTTTATAAGCTTATGTCAGGTTATCAATTTCCCAATTTTAAATTTTTCCTAACAGATGAAAGGTATGTCCCAAACGATGATAAGAATAGCAACTATCACAACATATCTAAATTCCTAAACATAGAACCTGTTTATAAGACTGGAGATATTGAAAAAGATTGTGAAGAGTTTTCAAATATTATTAAGAAAAATCCAATACACATAGCTTTACTTGGTATAGGAGAAGATGGACACAGCGCTTCTATTTTCCCAGATAAAAACATTCTAAAAACTTGTGAAAACACGCTAATAAGCTTAGCTCCAAACTCTATGCTTCGTATATCTTTAAACTTCAAAGCCTTATCAAATTCTCAGCTTATCTTTTTCGTATCAAAATCAAAAAAAGGCGTAGTTTCAAGGCTTTTAAAAGAAAAAGATACGATAGCAAATGAGTTTATATTAAACAATAGCTGTAAAAAGCCTATTCTCGTATCAGATGGAATGAAGGATTTATT
>PNJC01000093.1 GCA_002878215.1 Hydrogenobaculum sp.
AAGTGTTCATAGTGTTTTTACACATAGATTTTATATCATTGTAAATTTTTAGCTCTTTAAGAGATTTTTGATATGAAAATTTTGACGGAGAATGGGAAATTTAATATATACGGCTTTGATAAAGAGTATGTGATATTGGGGTATCATCAAGACCCAAGCAAGGAGATAAGGCTTGATTACATAGAGCAAAACGGCATAGGCCTTATAAAGAGCAAGCTTTCAGGCCAAGCTGTTTATGTGGATAAAGATACCGTTGGGATAAGGGTAGAAGGTGAAAAAGAGTTTTTTTACGAAAGGTTTTTAAAAGCTTTTAAAAATATAATAGAAGATATAAACATAGAAGGTACACAGCTAAAAGTAGGTCAAAAAAGACTTTCGGTGATACATGGGGATATTGAAGACAAATATATATTTGAAGTGTTTTTACCGCTTTCTTTAAATATAGAAAAAACTCTAAAAAGCATACATATGCCGGTGGAAAAACTCACATCTTACGGCATAAAAGCAGCAGACGATAGGCTTACAAGCATAAGAAAAGTCTTTGGTAAAGATATATCAAAGAAAGAGTTTATCAATATGCTTTTAAACAGCTTTTACGATGAGTTTGGGGCTTTTGATATAGAAGATGATGAAGAAAACAAATATGTGGATAAGGAGTTTGACCAAAAGTTTATTTTTGAAAACGCAAAACCAAAAGAAGGCTATACTTACGGTTTGTATAGATGTAAAGGCGGAACGTTTAGGGTTTATATAAAAAGGCTCAACGGAGTCTTAGAAGATATTTTTATAAACGGAGATTATATAATATCACCAAAAGATTACATTAAAAGCTTAGAAAACTTTCTAAAAGGAAAAAAGATAGACACAATAAAAGATGAGCTTGATAGATTTTTATACACCCATCCTTTTAAAAGCATAGATATATCAAAAGAAGATATAAAAGAAGCTATTTTATTTACAATAAGAAAACTGGATGCACAAGATTTTGGCTTAAAAGAAGAAACGCTTATTGCAAGCATAGGGGCCAATCTAAAAGAAAATCTCCAAAAGGCAAAGGTTATGCTTCTTCCATATTGTGCCAAACCAAGATGGTGTGATTATAGACATCTTGATGACTGCGGAGAATGTGGAGGGTGTACCGTAGGAGATGCTTATAGGCTTGCCTATCAAAAAGGCATGATACCTATTACCATAACATCTTTTGAGCTTTTAAGAGATACGCTTATTTGGTGCGCAAAAAATGGATACACATATATAGGACACTGCTGTTATGAGTTTTACGAAAAGCGCTACGAGGCTTTCCAAAAGGCATCCGAGTTTGGAGCAAACGGAGTACTCTTTGACATAGTAGGCACCACTTGTTATAGCCTTGGCGTAGAAGAAGAGGAAAAAGCCTATCACGGTGAGTTTACAGTGGAGTTAGACCTTATAAAGGATGACCTTTTTAAATCGTTAAGTCTAAAAGAAGAAACGACCGAGTTTAGAAAATCTCATCAAAGCTTTGATTTCTCAAAACACTTTTTAGATTTTAAACCCTCTTACTACAAAAAGCCAAAAGCGGTGCCAACCCCAGAAGAAGATAGGACAAGAAGCGCTATGCAAATAGACGTATTTAAAGGTGAGGCCACCATAAAAGATAGCGTGGTCTCTTACAAAGAAGCCTTCAAAGCACTCGCAAATCTTATAAAAAGCTCAAAAAATCCAACGGTAGTGGTAGGACCTCTTTTGTTTTGGGATTTTAACGAAAAAGAACTTCAAGAAAAAGCTGAACTAACAAGACTTTTAATAGAAAAGATAAAAGCAAACGTGAAAATACTACCAGATTATAGACCAAAACTAAAAAACTACGACCCGAGCGTTGAGATGGACCCACCAAATCCCCATGAAGCTATACTGCACGGCAACCACGATATCACCATCTTGATAGGAACACACTGTTACAGGACAGATTTCATCATAAGGCTTTTAAAGAAAAATACTCCAACCACAGTAGTAGCCTTATGCGGACTATACGGACATCCAGAGGCTGATTTATCTACTAGCTTCACAGATGCCAGCAAGATAGAGGAGCTTTTAGGCATGCTTTGATTTGTTAGGCTTATACACTACACAAACTCACCACCATATCCACACCCCCTCTTTGCACGAGCCTACCTTTATCTATAAGAATCGCCTCATCACACATCTCTTTTACACTGTTCATATCGTGGCTTACAAACAAGATGGTTTTATTTTTTCTTTTAAACTCTTTTACCCTTTCCTTGCTTTTTTTCATAAAAGCCACATCCCCTACCGAGAGTATCTCGTCTAAGATTATAATATCTGGGTTTATGCTAAAAGCAGTAGAAAAGGCAAGCCTTGAATACATACCAGAAGAGTAAGTCCTAACTGGCTCATCTATTACATCTTTTAACTCTGCAAACTCTATTATCTCGTCTATTTTCTTGTAAATCTCTTTCTTAGAAAGTCCCAATATAAGACCGCTTATTATGATGTTTTCTCTTCCGGTAAGCTCCGGATGAAAACCGGTACCAAGCTCTAAAAGCGGTACCAACGAACCTCTTACTTTTACGTTTCCGGAAGTGGGTTTTATAATACCAGATATTATTTTAAGAAGCGTAGATTTACCAGCACCGTTTTTTCCCACTATGCCTAGCGTGCTTCCAGATATCACATCAAAACTTATGTTGTCAAGGGCTTTTACTATCTGCTTTTGAGGTTTGCCGTGTTTGATAAAATCCACAAAAGCAGACTTTATAGAAAAATATTTTTTCGTATGCCTTTTAAAGACCTTTGTAACATTTTTTACTTCTATCACAACGCTCATATATACTCTGCAAAAACATCCTTTCTAGAGTGAAAATAGTTAAACCCTACTATATAAACTACTATAGATATAAAAAATAGCAATATCAAAAGCTCAGGTCTTGGCATTAGGTTATCGTAAAATATATCGTGATAGCATTTTATCAAGTACGCTATAGGGTTTAAGTATATTAGCTTTTGATACTTAGGAGGGACCTGTGTATCAAAATACATAACCGGCATACAAAAAAACAACAACTGCATGATAGTTTGTATAATTTGCCTAACATCTCTATAAAATACGTTCCATGTAGCCGGGAAAAACGCTATCCCTGTGGTTAAAAAAAATTGTATTATTACAACAAGCGGAAGAAAAAGCACTATGAAGCTTATCTTAACATGAAAAAATATCAAAAATAAAAACAATATAGGTATCGATAGAAGATAGTTTATAAGGTTAGAAACCACCCTTGTAATTACCACTATCTCAGCAGGTAGCGTAGATTTTGTTATCAAAGCCCCAGCAGAAACCACCGAATCGGTAGCCTCCATTACGGAAGAGGAAAACCAGTTCCAAGGCAAGATACCGCTAAAAAAATAAACCGGATAATTTTTTGCAGTGTTTTTAAAAATAACCACAAACAAAAACGTATAAACCAAAAGATTTAAAAGAGGATTTAGCATACTCCACAAAAAACCAAAAACAGAACCTCTATACCTTATTTTCAGCTCTTTTAAAGCCAAAACGTATATAAGGTAATGATATTTGTACAAAAGATAAAACGGATAAAAGACTGCGTTAATATATCTCATTACAATTATTATATCATTATAAGATTTGTTAAAATAAAATTCAGGTTTCTTTTAATTTGCT
>PNJC01000011.1 GCA_002878215.1 Hydrogenobaculum sp.
TTTCAACAAAGCATCATAGCTCATCGCTAAAAATGGTTTATGAAAAGCTGGTATAAAAGAGTTTGATACTACGACATCAGCCCTGTTGCAATTTAAGGTAAAACTAGCATATCTAAAATAAACAATCGTAGGCGTTATATTTACACCATCTTGGCATATTTTTGGATGGTTTTTGCGTGTTAGTACTATAGCTATTTTCTCTATAAGTTTTGAGAGAACAATATACTTTTCCACCTGAAAAGCTAAGCTTAAATAGGGTATAATTGTAAGAATTAACAAAAGCCTCATCAGAAAAGCCTCTCAAGACTTATATAAAACGTTGTAGGATAAGCGTTTACGTTGTATAGACCGTTTGGATTGCCGTATTGGTCATATGTGATAACTGGTACTTTGTATGAGCTGTTTAGTATGTTTTGAGCTTTTAGTGTTATGCTGTAAAAAGGGTTTATGTTGTAAGTGATGGCGCTATCCCACATGTATGTTGCTTTTTCATTTGTACCAAAATATCCATCAAAAGGACTTCTATATACAAGCTCGTTGTAAAAATATATATTTTTATATCTATCAAAGAGTTTTATAGAAAACCCTTCGTTTGGAGAGTGATAAGGATTGTTCATCTTGTTTATAAAATAATCAAATTCTAACTTGTTTAAAGCATTTATATAATAAGTGTTTGAAAGCCAAAATATATTTATGTAGATAGGAGTTTGCATATTGTAATATCCATATGGGTAGTTGAAGCTTGGTTCTATTGTATTTTTCATATCTATATAGCCGTATAAAAGTCTAATATTATCTTTTGAAAAATTGTAATCTGTTTCTAAGCTTAAGCCTTTGTATTTTATGTTGTTAAGATAATAAGGGCCGCTGTATAAAATATTTTGAAAAGAAGGTGGACTGTAAGTTTTATAAAGAAAGCCTTTTATCGTCATGTTGTTCTTTGGTTTTGATATGTAGCCAATCCTCGCAGAATAATCAGAATTTCTAAAATGTCCGTTGTAAGAGTATCTATCAAACTTTAAATCTCCAAGCAAAAGATTTCTTTTGTTTATGCTAAATTGGTCCTCGACGTAAGCTGTGTAGTAATTTCTATGGGTAGGTTTGTTTAAAGAGTTTATAGGTATATCGTTGTAGCTTAAATTGTCTATATCAAAGTTTAAAAGCTGAAAACCAGAACCTATTATAAGCTTATTTCTATCGGTGGTAAAGGTTTTTAGTATATTTCCAGAGTATTTATATATATTCATATTTAGATTGTAAAAAATAGGAATGTTTCCTTGATTTAAAGCATAAGGTATGTAAAGAGGAAAACCAAAAGAGTTTTTATAATTATCCTTATGTTCCATATCTATGCCAAAATGAAGTTTTAGGCTTTTATCAAAGTAATCTGTAAAAGATATGTAAGCATCTTGGTCTTTGTTTATACCACCCACTGGATTTGCAAACTCAGCCCCTACAAATACATTTTGCTTTGACCTAACAGCGCTTATATCAAGATGCCAATTTGAAAAGTGAGTATACCCTTTGTGGTTTAAGTTTATAAAAGCGTATTGTTTAAAGGCGTTTCTTGAATGTTCTATGTCTTGTATGTTAAACTTTGGAAAGTTTTCGTAGGTTTGGTCATACATAAAAGAGTATGAGTAGTTTTTGTTTATAGGTTTTGCGCTTGAAAATCCTATATTGTAGCCTCCTCTTGAGTTTAAAGTGATTCTTAAAGAAGATACGTTTTCCCTGGAAGGTTTTCTTGTGTATATTTTTATTATTAAAAGTTTAGGAGTGTTTCCAAGTATTACAGAAGCTGGACCAAGATATATTTCTATATGGTCAACGTCTTTTAAAGGATAATCTGCATAAAGGCTAAAATCTCCGTTAAACCCAGAGTTTACAAGATGATCGTTTATGTAAAGAGCAAATTGGTTGTGATGGGCATAATAAAAGCCGCCTAGAATTAGAGAATAATTTCCACTTTCGTTTGGACCATAGTTAAATATGGGTATCGATTTCAACACATCTTCAAGTGTATAGGCTTGCATACGCCTTAAGTCTTGCCTTGTTATGATAATCCAATGACCTAAGCTTTCTTTTCTTGTTTGGTAAGATAGGTCTGATTTTTGATTGTAGATAGATAAAAGCTTATTTATGCTTTGGCTAAAACTTACCGATATACTAACCAAAACGCAAAACAAACTAAAAAGTAATATCTTTTTTATCGTCATAGATCTCTATCCTATCCCTACCGTTTCTTTTAGCTTTGTAAAGGGCTTCGTCTGCTTTTTTAATCGCTTCCTCTAAGTTTTTAGCTTTTAGGCATACACCTATGGATACGCTAAGTTTTATATTGTAATTGTCGATATTAATATCAATAGATTTTATTTTTATTCTTATTCGCTCTAAGGTTTTTAAACAATTCTCTTCGTGTTTGCATTTTAAAAGTATCAAAAATTCTTCTCCACCCCATCTTAAAACGATGTCGTTTTCTCTTATAGGGCTTTTTATAGCTTGAGCTACTTCTTTTAAGACCATATCCCCAACATCGTGACCATACGTATCGTTTACTTTCTTGAAAAAGTCAATATCTAGCATAGCAACTACGTAATCTTCTTGGCGTTTTTTTATATCTTTAAGTAGTTTTCTGTTTGGCAAGCCAGTAAGTTCGTCTAGGTAAGATTCTTTCTTGTAAGCTCTTGTTTTTAAAAGCAAAAATACTATAATTGCTAAAAATACTATAGAAATTATATTTATAAACAACATTGTAAGCTTTGTCTTTTTCAAAGTATTTTTTAAAGATTTCAGCGTTGTAAGCTTATAGTCTACTACTATTAAAGCTCTATAAGGCTTGTTGTTTACCAAAACATCCAAAGGATAGTATAATGAAAATCCTACGTTTTCTATGGTGTCATGGTATTTTATGTAAGGCGTTTTTGTCTTTATTGCTTTTAGTATGGTATCTTTTTCGTTGTCTGCTGGCATAAATACTTTTGGATAAGTGGAGCCGTGTTTTGGCAAATCTTCTACGCTGTATAAGATACCGTTTTTGTAAACGAGCACGAAAATCCTTTTTACATCTTTTGATATTAAAAGCGGTAGATAGTTATCAAGTTCTTGATAGGGTTTGTCTTGTGCTCTATTGGCAATATTTGAAATAATTGATTCAGTTTGATTGTAAACTATTTCTATTATAGACCTAGATATATTAAACTCTATTTTGTGAAGCTGGTATGATGTGAATAATATGGCTAGCGCTATAATGATTATATAGAATCGCTCCAGCCCTTCTCTTTTTAACATAAGAATATTTTAACACGAATATATGATGTTTATGTAGTAATAGCAAAAGATATTACACAAGACTCTAATACAAAGATAAGTAATTGCTAATAAAATAGTATGTATTGGTCCCAGAATAGTTAGTTATATATTGACAAGAGCTGTTTATGGAAAATCCATGAGCCATGGCGGTATAAAAATCGTTTTGAGTGGTAGCATCGGTAACTATTATACATACGTCAGAAGATGGTTCTTGGCTGTAAGAGTTGTTGTAGTTTAAAAAGTTTTGGAATGTATCTTCATAGACTATTATTTTATCTGATATATTAAAATATGAATTTGGCACTGAAGTTCCAGGATTTAAGACTACAAGGTAATTTGGATTTTTTGATTTTATATA
>PNJC01000132.1 GCA_002878215.1 Hydrogenobaculum sp.
ATAAAAATGATTTATTATAATAATTATGCCGGTAGATAAATTGACGAAGGCTCAAAAAGCTGCGGTACTTATGATGGCTTTGCCTCCGGAGGTATCTGTAGAAATCATGAAAGAATTAGATGAATCGGAGCTCCAAGATATATTTGTAAACATGAATACTCTTCAAGGCATTACTCTTCAGGATGTAGAGGAGATAGCTAAAGAATTTTTACAAGATTATCAAGAAACAACAATAGTATCACCAGATACCGAGCAACTCTTGGAGTTTGCAAGAAAAGTTTTACCGCCAGAAAAATTTGCAAAGATATATGAATTTGTAAGTAGTTCTACCATTATAAAGAGTTTTCAAGAATTAGAAAAAGTAGATATTAAAATTTTGGCTTCTTTATTGGCAAAAGAGCATCCTCAAACTATAGCAGTTGTGTTATCTCAATTAAGTCCAATGAGAGCAGCCGATGTGTTGCAGTATTTGCCAGAGAATATAGCTGTGGAGGTAACAAAAAGGCTTGCAACATTGGAAAACATATCTCCAGAGTTTTTAGGAGAGCTTATAGAAAACCTGGCAGAAGAGATAAGAGGGATAGGTTTGAGCGGGTTCTCTCAAAAAACAAACGGGCTTATATTAGCGGCAGAAGTGCTAAACTTGCTTGATAAAAAAATCACCGATAAGATTTTAAATAAAATAGAGCAAGAGGATAAGTATTTAGCAGAACGTATAAAAGATAAAATGTTTGTATTTGAAGATATAGCAAAACTAAGCAATAGGGACATAGTGGAGATATTAAAAGCCGTAGACAAAAATACACTTATGATTGCCTTAAAAGGAGCTTCTGATACAATAAAAGAAAAATTCTTCTCAAATATGTCTCAGAAAGCGGCCACTATAATGAAGGAAGATATGGAAGCTATGGGTCCAGTAAGAGCCTCTGATGTAGAAAAAGCTCAAAAAGAGATTATAGCCGTTATTAAGAAGTTGGCAGATGAAGGCAAGATAGATTTGACTGGCGGCGCTTCTTATGAATGATCACTTTGAGGCAATACAAAATATTACGGTTGAGATTCAAAACAAAGGACCTACGCCAAATAAAACACCAGAAACATCTTTTCACAAAGTTTTAGAGCTTATAAAAAATGAAACACAAACTAAAATACTACAATACAGAAAAACTGTAGAGCAATTAGAGCAACAAATAATATTAAAAGATCAAGAGATTAAGCATCTTTTGGAAAAACAAAAGCAAACCGAAGAAGAAATCGAGTCTATAAAAAAAGAACTAGAAAACATCGAAAGGGAGAAAAATGCTCTGATAGCCGAAAATGAACAATTAAAAGCTACCATAGAACAACTAAAGGAAAACGAAGCTAAGGAAGAAGCCTATAAAAACGCCGTTTTACAAAGTTTAGAGACTATCAAAAATACTATAATTCAAAGGGAACAACTAACCATAGAAGAGATAAGCACGTTGACATCCACTATACTAAGTAGCCTATACGCGAAATGTAGCATAGATTTAGACTCGATAATAAAAAAAATTTTGGAGGACAGCAGTATATTTAAACATTTCATCATAATAAAAGCCAACAAAACATTTATAGAAACTTTTCAAAGATACGTAAAAAATCTAAACAACTTAGAAATCAAATTTATAGAGGAAAACTTAGAAAACGGCGAATTTCAGATAGAAACAGAGGACTTTATTTTGGAAAGATTTAACAAGGATTTATTAAAAGATGTTGTTGAAAAGGCCATACAAAATATACGGTAAAATAACTAAAGTAAGCGGGGTTTATATAGAAGCTTCCAACTATAGTTCTGGTGTCGGAGATGAAGTAAAGATAGACGGCGGTTTCAGAGGCGAGATTATAGGCTTTGACAAAGAAAATGCAATTATAATGTGTTTTGACAGCAACGTTAGCGTAAAACCGGGCACTAAAGTGTTATATACCGAAGAACCAGTATCTACATATGTATCAGAAGAATTTTTAGGCAAAGTGTTAGATCCTTTCGGAAACATAATACATAGCACCAATACTAAAAGCGTAAGATCGTTAAAAAAATTACCTTTAAGTTTAGAGAACTATTCTCCTATGGAAAGAAAAAAAATATCAAAAATATTTGATTCTGGCGTAAGAACCATAAACGCGTTAACAACTATTGGTATAGGACAGAGAATTGGTGTATTTGCTGGGGCTGGTGTTGGAAAAACTACAACGCTTGGAATGATAATGAAGCATAGTTCTTCTGATGTAGTGGTGTTAGCACTTATAGGAGAGCGTGGAAGAGAAGTTAGAGAGTATGTAGAGGATATACTAGGAGAGGCTTTTGAAAAATCGGTGGTTATTGTATCCACATCAGACCAAACACCTATAATGAAAGTAAAAGGAGCTATAAGTGCTTTAGTGCATGCTAGATTCTTTGCCAGCAAAGGTTACAATGTTTTACTTGTGATGGATTCTCTGACAAGACTTGCCATGGCTCAAAGAGAAATAGGGCTATCGGTGGGAGAACCACCAACATTAAAAGGATATACACCGTCTGTATTTCTAACAATGTCTAAAATAATAGAAGGATGTGGACTCGTTGGAGACTATGGTATCACTGGAATATTTAGCGTGCTTGTAGAAGGTGACGATACTTCACTAGACCCTGTAGCTGACAGCGCCATGAGTTTTTTGGACGGACACATACTTTTATCTCGCAAAATGGCAGATTCTGGCATCTATCCAGCTATAGACCCACTTAAAAGCATAAGCCGTATAATGCCAAGTATAGTCTCAGACGAGCACTGGAACTATGTACTTAAGTTTAAACAAATTTTATCTGAATATTATTCAATGGAGGATATTATAAAAGTAGGGCTTTATAGGAAAGGATCCAACCCCACCATAGATAAAGTTTTAGAGCATAAATCCGATATAGATAATTTTTTCATGCAAAATCCAAAAACTGGCATAAATTATAATAATAGCTTACAAGAGTTAAAAGAGCTTGTAAGCAAAATAAGTTAGGAGGTACACAATGAGTACGGTAAACAGCTCAAACTTGGTAGGTGGATTAAATACGGGGCAGAGCATCTCATCACCTTCTTGGCTTCCAAAAGTAAATGTTGTGCCGCCAGGTACCCATCAAAGTCTCATGAACCTTAGTGCAAGCGCTTACATGGAAATTTATACAACCGAGCTAAAGTATCAAGACCCGGCATCTTCAAGCGGCAACGATGTAACGTCTATGATAAACGCTACGGTACAGCTTCAGCAGATAGGTTACTACAGCATGGCTCAACAGCAAACTCAAGCCCTAGAGGCACTTTTATCGCAGATGACTACGTTAAATTCAATAAACATGATAGGAAAAGAATTTGTATTTGGTACAAATGGAATAGATACCACAAAAAATGTACATTACTACCTTGATGCTCCAACAAGTATGTCCAATGTAACTGTTGAAATAATGAATGGTAATACGCCTGTAAAAACAATTACAATGAGCTTAACAGCTGGTTTAAACCCTTTAAGTCTGTCTGGATTGCAACCTGGCCAATACGGAGTGCAAATATTATCAAACGGTATTCCGAACCAAAATGTAAAACTTGGCTTAGCAGACATAGTACAATCTGTTAATCTAAGTGGTACAAATTTGGAGCTCACTCTTCAGTCAGGTTTGTCAGAACCGGCCTCAAGCATAATATACGCTGGGGCAATACCTAACTCAACCACAACTTAAGGAGGTGTTTTATGTTACCAAGCTTTTACAATGCGGTTTCTGGCCTTGATGCTTTTAACAACTATCTAAATATAGTATCAAACAACATGGCAAACGCCGATACGGTAGGCTACAAAGCTGTAAATCCAATATTTGAGAACGTTATAGCCAATGTAAACGTAGGTATCAATACGCTCACTAATACGTTAAAATCTACAATATACGGTGCAGGTGTTATAGTTGATTCTACGCAACTAAGTTGGCGACTAGGCAATTTTGAGCAAACTGGCAACAATACCGATTTAGCTATACAAGGTAATGGACTGTTTATTTTACAAGATCCAGCCAATGCTGGAAATGTTTTTTATACGAGAAATGGACAGTTTACCATAAGCCAGCAAGGTTATATGGTAAGTCCTGATGGTTTAAAGCTTTTAGGGTACAAAGTTAATCAATCTGGATCTGTAGTAGGTACCTCTTTACAACCGATATATATAATACCTCAGCAACCACCAAAAGCCACAGACCTAATAACCTATCAGCAACCCACAAACTTAAACTCTACAGCTCCCAGCATAACACAGGCTTTTAACCCTCTAAATACTGCTGCCTTTAACTATCAAAACACATTAACAACCTTTGATAGCTTGGGAAATACTATAGAAGGTGATACATACTTTCAGAAAACTGGACCAAATACATGGAACTATATATACGCAGAAAATGAAAAAGCAGCATACTATAGCGATACTTCTGGTCAAGTTTTGTATAGAAATGTAGCTGGTACTTGGCAAAGCACAACCATAAGTGGCGGGTCTTTGACATGGTATAACATTACGAACCCGCCAAATACAGCAAGCTCAAGTATTATATCTGCTACCGTATCCCCATACTATATGATATCTGGTACAAACTCGTCTGGCTCTATGGCAACGGATTGGGTAGTAGATGTTACTACCTCTTCTACTACTATAAGCTACGTAGTGAATCCAACAAAACCGTCTGGTGGTACGCAAGAATGGGATACAATAGGCTCTGGAGCCGTCAACGGTTTCGTGCCTTACAATCTATCCAGCGGTATAGGAGTACCTATATATACCGGGAGTAGCACAATATATGCGGCTACAGCTGTATTGAACTTTGACCCAAACACTGGTAATATTACGACAAGTTCAACAATAGGTGTATATACTTATCCTACCTCTTCAAGCTACCAATATTTCATAGGCTCTCAAAATCCCCTTGTATTAGGAGACGGAAACATAGTAGGGAACTTAAACTCAGCCAGCTCTCAATCAACAGGAGGATTAGCTTTTGGGCAACTAATAGGAGCTAAACCTACAACAAGCACAAGCGCTGGCATAATAGATAACTCATATATAACTCAGGATGCATCTGATTTTACTATTACCGCTTCTCAAGATGGTTATAGCCTTGGAAACCTTGTCAATGTATACGTACTATCAAGCGATGGTACAGTTGTTGGGGTTTATTCCAACGGCCAATCTACGCCTCTTTACAGAGTTGCCCTTGCTCAATTTCAAGATCCTAACGAGCTATTAGAAAAAGGCTCCAATTTATATACATCTATATACACACCAACAATCTTATTGCCAGGAAGTGCAGACATTATTCAATCGGGTATGCTAGAACAATCAAACGTAGATATAGCGCAAGCTTATATACAACTTGTAACTGCTGAAAGATCTTACCAAGCCAATGCAAAAGTTGTAACATCTTCTGATAACGTATTACAGGCGACACTGAACATGGTTACAGGTTAAAATAGTATAGTATGGCAGAGGAGCAAGTAAAAGAAGAAGGTGGCAAATCAGGTGGCAAAAAGAAGCTTATATTTATATTGATACCGGTTATCCTTCTTTTAATAGGAGGAGGTGCCGGTGCTTATTTTTTTCTAACGCATAAGAAAAAGGAATCAACAAAACAGATGGTTGTAGCACCACAAAAGCTTGGTGTGATGTATGATTTAGGTTCTTTTCTAGTAAACTTGGCCGATAAAAATGCGAATACTTATGCAAAAGTATCTATCACATTAGAGCTATCAAACGAAAAGGTTCAACAAGAAGTTGTAAAACGATTACCAATCATAAAAGATGCTGTTATAAATTTGCTTAGCTCAAAAACTTACGATGAAATAAGAACTCCTGAAGGAAAAGAAGAGCTAAGATTAGAGCTCATCAAAAGAATAAATGCAATATTGGTTACCGGTGGAGTACAAAACATCTACTTTACCCAATTTATAGTACAATCTATGTAGATTTGTGGAAATAATTTTATTTCTAAAAACGTTAAGTGCTCTTGGCATGGTTTTATCGCTCATAGCATTTTTGTATACAGCTTTTGACTGGAAAAAGATAATTCAAACAACCTACAACCCTAACGATATAGTTAGCATATACAAGATAATCCCCCTTGATAAACATTCTAAATTTATAATACTAAAAGCTAAAAACAAGCTAATCTTAGTGTTTATATCAAAAGATTATGCTAAACTTATATATGAGATGGATTATGAGACCGAAGACGTTAATTAACATAGGTCTATTGCTTTTAATATTTATACATTTAGCAATGGCTCAAAATGAAAATCCCATCAATGTCATACCAGGAATACAAGTAAAGTTTAACAACGGCAACTTCACAGAAGCTATAAGGCTCATACTTATATTAACAGTGCTAAGTTTAGCACCATCTATAATAATAATGACAACGTCTTTTATCAGAATAGTTACCGTTTTGTCGGTGCTAAGACAAGCTATTGGTCTTCCAAATGTCCCTCCCAACCAGGTGATAACATCTTTAGCGCTTTTCCTTACGTTCTATGTTATGTATCCTGTAATAAATCAAATAAATCAAAATGCTTTACAGCCATATCTTCAGCACAAGATTACAGATAAACAATTTATACAAAATACGATAGAACCGCTTAAAGAATTTATGGTAAGAAACACGAAAGTAAGCACCGAAAGAACATTTTTGCTAGCTTCAAATATACCAAACAAAGACAACATAAAAAATATAAATGACCTACCTTTAAGCGTAGTAATTCCAGCTTTTATGGTTAGTGAGTTGTCAATAGCCTTTCAAATTATATTTTTGCTTTACCTACCATTCCTAATAATAGATATGGTAGTATCTGCCATATTGCTCGCCATGGGCATCATCATGATACCACCAACCGTCATATCCTTACCTTTTAAGATTATGCTTTTTGTACTTGTAAACGGTTGGGAATTAGTTATCTTATCGTTGGTGAGGAGTTACCATTGAGCCAGGATCAAGTGCTTACTATAACTGAAAATATGATTAAAATGACAGTGCTTTTGTCCGCCCCTATACTTTTAACCACATTCATAGTAGGGCTTTTAATCAGTATACTTCAATCTGCCACCCAAATCCAAGAAATGACGCTAAGCTACATTCCCAAGATACTTGCGGCGTTTTTTGTGATATTTTTACTCGGTAGTTGGATGATGAAGCATATGATAGATTATACAAAAGAACTCATAGTCAACATACCAAACTATATAAGATAGTATGACGCTAAGTATATCTATACCATACCTAATAACATTTTTACTCATAACGCTTAGGATATCTTCTATAGTATTTTTAGCACCTGTTTTTGGAGATTTGCCAAACGGCTTTAAAATATTTTTCGTGATAGCTTTTAGCGTATCGCTTTATTATTACAATCCAGTAAAACCAATATATACGGATAGCTTTATAATATTAACGCTGATGGCTTTGAAAGAATTTAGTTTAGGTTTTATTATAAGCTTGATACTCAGATTTTTAGTAGATACTTTTTTTGTTTTTGGAGAATTTGTGTCTAGTTCTCTTGGACTTTCAAACGCCACTATCTTAAATCCGCTTATGGGAAACTCTACAATTTTGGGCACATACTTTAGCTATTTTTTTATGGGGCTTTTTGCGGTATCATCAGGTTTTGAATACGTTTATTTTATTTTGTCAGAGAGCCTTAAAAGTATACCGCTTGGAGCCTTCGACATATACAACATGAGACCTGAGTTTATACTAAATATCTTTTATAGAAGCTTTTATACCGCTTTTCAATTAGCACTTCCTATCATAGCTATAGGACTTGTGATGAATCTAATTCTTGCAGCTATAAATAGGCTTATACCTCAGATAAACGTTTTCATGGTTGGCATGCCGCTTCAAACCCTCATAGGTATGATATTTTTATTGCTTATTTTCCCTCTGTTGGGAATACTTATGCACCAAATATTTGAACATTATTTTAAATTTATGCTAGAGTTTACAAGGGGTTATCATGGCCTCAGAAAATAAAACAGAAAAAGCCACACCTTATCGAAGAGGAAAGCTAAGATCAGAAGGTAACGTAGCAAAAAGCCAAGAGGTTGTATCTGCTCTCTTGATGTTGGTTTCCACCGGTGCTCTATTTTTTATAGGTTATAAAATCTTTATACTATTTTCGGATTTAATATTAGACGGTAGTTTACGAGTAGACGACCCTTCGTTTACGCCTTCTGATGCTACAAAGTTTTTAGGTTTATCTTTTGAAAAGCTATTATCAGACATTACACCTCTTTTTATATTGGCTGTCTTGATAGTTGTGTTTGGATACATTTTACAGTTTGGTTTTATATTTACGTTTAAACCTTTAGAACCTAATTTTTCTAAGCTAAACCCTATAGAGGGTCTTAAAAATCTCTTTAGCCTCAACGCGCTTTTTGAACTGGCCAAAAACTCTTTAAAAGTTATGCTTCTTCTAACAGCTTCTTTTTTTATATTATATTTTAGTTTTCATACTCTTGTGTTTTCCTCTTACATGTCCCCATCTCAAGGGCTTAGCGAAATCGCAAAGTTAATTTTTAAGCTTTTAATATCAATAGGTATAATAGGTCTAATGCTTGCTGGGTTAGATTTTGCTTACAAGAAATTTGATTATGAAAAGCGTATAAAAATGTCGAAACAAGAGGTAAAAGACGAGTTTAAACAGTTTGAGGGGAATATCGAAGTAAAGGCAAAGATAAGAAGGAGAATGATAGAGCTATCAAGATCTAGAATGATGCAGGAAGTTCCAAAAGCAAGCGTAGTAATCACAAACCCAACACACTTTGCAGTGGCGTTAAGATATATACCAAAACAAGATAGAGCACCTGTTGTAGTAGCAAAAGGTCAAGATTATATGGCTAAAAAAATCATAGAAATAGCAGAGTTAAACGATGTTCCGGTAGTAAGAAAACCAGAATTAGCAAGGGCTCTTTACAAAGCGGTAGATATAGAAGAAGAAATACCGCCAGAGTTTTACAAAGCTGTGGCTGAAATAATAGCTTATATAGTAAAAAGAAAACAGCGTGGTCTCTTATGATAAACGAGATTTTTTATTCAATACAAGGAGAAGGGTTTTTGATAGGCACTCCTGCTTTGTTTGTGAGATTTCAAGGGTGCAATTTAAGATGTGTTTGGTGTGATGAAAAAAGCGCTTTAGATTTTGACAAAACTGCAAAATCATACGCAAAAGCCTTAGAAGAGATAGAAACTCTAATCACTTTACACAGCCCATCTTTAATAGTACTAACCGGTGGTGAACCTCTTTTGAACGAAGATTTTATAAATATTTTTTCTTATTTTAAAAGCCTAAACAAAACAATACAAATAGAAACAAACGCCACAATTTTGAAAGACGATGTAGAAACACTCTTGAAAACCTATGCAAAAACTTACATCACGTTGTCGCCAAAATACATATCAAACTATACCATAGATTCAAAGTTTTTGGATTTTGATAAAAATATAGAGTTAAAGATAGTTGTAGATGAACATCTAAATGAAAGTATTTTAGAAAGAGAGCATATAAGACCTTTTATAGAAAAGGGTTTATTGATACTTCAGCCTCTATGGGAAAATGGAAGTGTGAAGTTTCTTGATAAAGCTATAAAGTTAGCAGAAAAATTCAACGCTAGAATAATACCGCAAATGCATAAGCTTTTAGGTTTAAAGTAATGGAAATAAGGATATACACAGACGGAAGTTGTTTGGGAAACCCAGGGGCAGGCGGGTATTGTGCCATATTAAAAGCCATAAAAAATGGCAAAGTAGTAAAAGAGAAAATAATAAAGGGTGCCGAGGCGAACACCACCAACAACCGAATGGAACTAAAGGCTGTAATAGAGGCTTTAAAAGCTTTGAATAAAACAGATAAAAAAATAACCGTATATACAGATAGCCAATACGTAGCAAATGGCATAAGGTTATGGTTAAAGGATTGGGTTAAAAAGGATTTTAAAGATGTAAAAAATGAAGATTTATGGAAAGAGCTTTATGAGCTTTTAAAGAATCAAAACATAGAAGTAATATGGTTAAGGGGGCATCAAAAAAACAAAGGAGATGATCACGATACAAACAATTTATGCGATAAAATAGCAAAAGAAGAGGCTATGAAGGTAAGAAGAGAGACTTCATGAAAGCTTCAGCGTATTCTACAGGCTCCCCTGGTTTTTGTATGTATATATCAAAATGTTCTTTGTAAAGATACGGAAAATCCTTTGCGTTTTCAAAATAGTGCAAAGCTTGATCTTCTTGCTTTAGAGCAAAGTTTATAAGCGATAAAAGTAAATATTTCTCTCTTGAATCGTTGGCTAAAAATAACCATTTGGAAGCCTCTATGTATTGAGATTTATGTATATACTTTATAGCTCTTGTAAGATTTTTATCTATATCAAGGTTTTCAGATACTTTGATTTTATTCTTATCCAATATTAAAATCCTAAAGCCAGTACGCATTAGGTATCAGTCTTCGTCTTGTTCTTTAAGTGGTGTTTCTCCTCTTTCTTGTTCTGTGATATCAACTACATAAGCTATAATGTAAGACATCGTAGCTACTACCACAAGGGCGGTGATAGCTAAAAAATCCATGTATTTCCACATTCCACCCATATTAGGTTTCTCCTTTTTTGTTGCCACCTTTCCATATTGGTAGCACAAAAGATACTACCATGATAGCCAGCACTCCAAAAGCCAAAAAAGCAAACCATTCTCTATCCGCTGGCGTAACTGCTTTTGCCATCACTTCATTCATCACTCTTATCGCTTCTTCCATTTTTCTTATCTCCTCTCATAACATAAAGATAAAGCACAAGGCCAAAAGATATTATCATCATTATCATAACAATAGTCATAAAAATGACGTCCCATATTCTAAAGACAAACGGCACATACATGTGGTGTCCCATTATTCTCTACTCTTTTGCCTTTTTTTGCTAGAAAATATACTGTACATAAATATGCTAAACATAAGAAGCAAAACGGAACCAACTACACCTATAACTATAATTCTAAAAATCATAAAAGTCCTCTTAACGTATTATATCACTTAATTATATAAAAATTATAAAAACTTAAAATCCAATACTCTTAAATTTTGACAGCATATTCTGTTGGGCTAAAATATTTTTGTATTGTTTGAAAAGCTCTTTGGCTTTTTCGCTGTTTCCAAGCTTTTGATAACAAGATATATCTTCATAAAGGGCTTTTGCCATTGTATCGTATATGCCAAACTTCTCTAAATAAGGTACAGCTTCGTCAAGATACACAACTGCATTTTTACATTGATTCATTTTATACAAATCGTTGCCTACGTTGTATAGGTCCAAATCAAGCCCATATCTAGCACCACCCTTTCTGGTTTTGTAGCCTCTTATCATGAGGGCTTGCAAGTGATACTGGTAAGCTTTTTGGTAATTACCTTTTTGATAATATATATCACCAAGATGCCTTAGAGGTATAGCAGCTCCTTCTGTATCGCCATTTTTAAGAGCTATTTGAGAAGACTCTATGTAGTACTTTTCTGCATCTGGTAAATCGCCTTTCTTTTCATAGGCTTGTCCTAAAAGGTTGTATAAAAGCCCAAGCGTATTTGGCTTATCTTGACCCAAAGCTATAGCTTGTTGTAAATATTTTATAGCCTTGTCGTAATCTCCAGTTTCAAGGTAGAAATTGCCAGAATAATAATACGTCGTGTATAAAAGGTTGTTGTCGTTCAAAAGTTTTGCTATCTTAAAAGCCCTAGACAAATCTCTTAAAGCGAGTTGTTTTTGGTCTGATTTGGCTTTGTTTAAAACGCTGTTAAGAATCTTTTGAGTATATATTTTGATATCATTTATAAAACTAGATACATCAACACCGTTTTCTTGAGCTATTTTTATATATTTAAATACCTTGTCTATATCGTAGTATCTAGATGATAAAAAGTCGTTGTAAGCTATATAATAAGCTGCTTCTCCAATAAGACGCTTGTTGCCCACTACGTTTGCAAACTCGAAAGCTTTTTTTAACACTTCGTTTGCTTTTTGATATCTTTCAGATTTCATTAAATTTATACCTTTACTTATAATCTCTTCAATCTGCTTGGTAGGTTTTGCATAAACCTCGAATCCGTAATCTGTCTCATGTATCATATACTCATCTTTTGAAGAATTACAATATAGCCATGGACCATTCTTTACAAAATCCCCACCTTTCGCCTTACAGTATAAAGAAGCCAAATTTTCGTACTCTTTACGCTTTTCAGGGTTTGTAAGATGAAAATTAAAATACATAGGCTTTTGTATCATATCAAGATAAAAAGGGACAACGCTCTCAGAGTATTCTACAAAGTTTGAATAATCTTGAAAATCTTTCTTTTGATAAACCCTTTCACAACTAGACAAGGCTACCACGCTAACCACCATTCCAAAATATATAATTTTTTTGTTCATTTTTCCTCTCCTTAAAATCTTAAAACAAATCCTCTACCTTTCCTTCGTCATCTACTTTTGATATATGTAGAGCTTGCTTTTCTTCTCCGTGTTTTCTAAAATCTGTTATACAAGCGTCTACACACTTTCCACACATATAGCAAGCTTTTAATCCGCTTGTGGTATCAAGCTCATCTTTCAATTTTCTCGGGTCTAAAGCTATGGGACAAGCTCTTACGCATTCCAAACATTCTGTGCATGTATTTTTGTCATAGGTAATGCGCCATCTCATTTTTTGATTGAAAACTTCCAAATAAAGACCTATGGGACAAAAATATCTACACCACTTTTGTCTTAACCACCCTATGGCAAGATAATTAAGAGCAATAAGGCCATACGTAAGAAGTGATACCCACCAAAACGCAGGATGGTAGGGTTTAAACAAGACAGACAAATCCACTATCCAATTTAACAATATTAGGGTTAGGATAGCGTTTAAAACAAAAACGATAATATTAAACTGCAACTTTTTACCATGCCTATAAAGCCTATCGTATAAAACTTTTACACCTCTTATAAGCCATCCCTCGGTGCATATAAAACTACAAAAAAATCTCCCATAAAAATAGTTTATTACAAATGTAACAGTATAAAGGGCAATCCATAGCGAAAAAGCCCATATAGCTGGTTTTGTCCAATTTGTGGTATAATGCCCCCAAAGATAATAGTTTCCGTTGGCAAAGTCCATCTTTATGAGATGGAAAGCCGGAAATATGATGAGACTAAGGGCAGATATAACGTTGAAGGCAAACCTTACTTTGGTATATTTGGTGGTGTAGGGGTATTCCCCTAGAAGCTCTAAAAGCGCCATAGCAACCTCCTATCCTAAAAAGTTAATCATATCTTACTAACATATAAAGATAGTATAACATAAGACATAAAAGCTTTGCATAATTTTAGAAAAAAATTATATATCTCTATTCTTTTTATCCTCTTCTAAAAGTTCCACTGGTTTGCGACCCATAAATCCTTCTTCAATACCGTGCCAGTGGCCTATCTCCTCTTCTCCTTCTAACCAACAGAGCCATATATCCTGATTTCCCTTTTTAGATAGAAAATCAAGAAGTAATGGGTTAAGACCCTTAACAACAGCACCGCTAGAAGATATTTCATATATTAGTTCATTTACCTCTTGTTTTTTTTCTTCTAAGACGCTTTCCATATATAGTTTTTCCAACTCATCTTCTATGGTAGATATACGCTCTATGATATCTATTATTTCATCCCTTTTTTCTATAAAATCATATATAAGGGGTTTTATAGATTCTAAAACTTTATTAGCCTCTTCTAAATCAAAGTATCTCATAACACTATAAAAGTAATTCTATATATATCTTTTACTATGAAAAATATTAGCCTAGTAGCTCCATAGCTTTGTCAAATATAACCTTAGGCTCTATATCAAGACAAGGGTAATTCCCATACTTACAAATTCCTTTTCCGTGTAAATCACAAGGCTTACAGGGCATATCTTTTGATATTACCATACCTTCGTCTGGTTTTGGAGCAAAGCCAAAGCACGGATGTGTCCCGCCAAAGATCGTAATCACCTTAACACCGACAGCCCTTGCCATATGAGTTATAGAAGAGTCGTTTGCTATCACAAGTTTTGAGCTTTTTATACAAGCCAAAGTATCTATAAGAGAAAGTTTTCCTAAATAATTAACACCTTTGGCATCTGTATAATCGTTTCCATCTCCTAAAAGCCTAACTTCAAAACCTCTATTTAAAAACAACTCTGACAACTCTTTGAAATGCTTATATTTTTTCTTATCGTATCTCGCTCCCACACCAAGACTTATCACAGGTTTTGAAGATACAAATCTTTCAAGCCTTTTGGCTTTTACTTCCAAATAAGGTTTTGGGCTTTTTATATCGACAATAGATTTTACAGCGTTAGCATATGCATCTGTTATATAAAATAAATCGTTTTTAAAAGCTTTAAACCAAACACAAAATCTTCTTTGAATAGATTTTTTATCGTAAGAAAACCATTTTGCCTTTAAGATATTTTTCAATATAAAAGTCTTGATGTTTTTGTGGAGGTCTATTACTATATCTGGTTTTAGGCTTTTAGCCACATAAAACATATTTGATTTATCCACAGGTAAAACGTTTACAAAAGAAGAATCTTCAAATATAGTGACAAACTCTTTATAAGTCATAAGATATACATCAAAACCAGCATCGTAAAGTGGTTTAAGAATAGAGCTTGTAAGTATTACGTCTCCAAGAGAAGAAAATCTAAGGACAAGAGCTTTAGCCACCGCTAACCGGAGGAATGGCGAGTATGGTATCAGAATTTTTAAACTCTTTCACATATTCGTTTTCTTTAGCAAACCTAGAAGATTTTATAATGTTGCATAAGTGCGGATATTTGCTGCACAAATATGCTTTAAGCTCTTCTTCGGTACCATCAAATTCAAGTTCTTCAAAAGCACCGATATTTTCCTTTAATATTGAAAAATACAATATTTTCATGAGTATTTGGATAGTCTTTTTAACACTTCTTCCTTAGGTAAAATAGAAGCTATCACATCTATAGCTATGCCCTCTAAAGAGCCTGTTAGAGCGATTCTTAAAGCATGCCATATATCTTTTGGTTTTAAGCCGGTTGATTTCTGAATATTTTTTACAACTCCCTTAAGGTTTTCTGGTGTAATATCCTCTAAGGATTCTATTTCTTGTTGTAAAAGCTCAAAAACTTTTCTATCTATTTTTGAAAGCTCTTCTTTTGCAATTTCATCTGGATCTTTTTCTTCAAAAAACGGTCTTAGTTTTTCCACAGCTTCTAAATATGTGTTGTATTCTTTTCTAGTAGCTTTTACTATCTTTTTAAGATATTCTATATCAACTTTCCCATAAGCTTTTTCTAAGAAAGGTAACAAATCCTCCAACAGCCTATCCTCTGGCAAGACTTCTCTTATGTAGACACCGTTTAACCAATAGAGCTTATCGTGGCTAAATACAGCCGGAGACAAATTTATATCTTTTATATCAAAATATTTTATAGCCTCTTGTTTTGATATAACTTCTTTGCCTATTTTTTCACTAGACCACCCCAAAAGACACAGATAGTTAAAAAGAGCTTCAGGGCAGTATCCATTTTCTTTATAAAATCTAACCGAAACCCCACCGTGCCTTTTCGAAAGTTTTGTCCTGTCTTCACCAAGAATCACTGGTAAATGAGCAAATTCTGGAGGTTTAAATCCAAGGGCTTCGTATATCAGTATTTGCTTTGGTGTATTTGATATATGGTCTTCCCCTCTTATAACGTGCGTTATCTTCATAAGGGCATCGTCTATAACCACTACAAAGTTATAAACAGGACTACCGTCGCTTCTTACTATTACAAAATCTCCAAAATCATCAACGTTTATGCTTATATTACCCCTTATCATATCTTCGAAGCTAACTATTTGCCCATCTGGAACTTTAAACCTTATAACGTAAGACTCGCCGTTTTTTAATCTATCCTCAACATCTTCTTTTGATAGATGTCTACAGGTACCAGGATACCTATACGCTTTTCCTTGAGCGTAAGCTTCTTCCCTCTGCTTTTCTATGTCTTCTTCTTTGCAAAAGCAATAATAAGCATGGCCTGAGTCTACGAGCTTTTTAGCGTATTCTCTGTATATATCAAACCTCTCTGATTGTCTATAAAATTCATCCCATTCTATACCTAACCATTTCAAATCTTCTATTATAGAATCCTCAAACTCTTTAGTGGATCTTTCTATGTCTGTATCTTCAATTCTCAACACAAATGTTCCGTTGTTGTGCCTTGCGAAAAGATAGCTAAATATTCCAGTTCTTGCGTTACCAAGATGCATGTATCCGGTAGGGCTTGGAGCAAACCTTGTTCTAACCATATCATTATTATAAAGCAAAAACAACCGTTTAACGTTATAATTATCAATATGAGCATATTTACAAAAATATCAGTCTTGGGTGCTATATGGATAGCTCTAGAGCTCGTAATGGGGGTTTTCCATAAAAGCGTATGCACAAGTTCAGGATGTACTATAGCAGCTTCTTACAACAGATATCCAGAATTTGTGATGCTAACGATAGGGCTTTTGCTTTTCATAGTCTTGGGGATTTTAAAAGAAAAAAAGAAAGAAAAACTATTAGACATAATATTGATAGGAGCTTTAGGGTCAGAGGGCTATTTACAAGGTTTTGAAATATTTGTAGCTCATACGTTTTGCATATTCTGTACGGTAACGTTTTTAATAATACTTACTCTTTTTATAATAAGAATAAAAGAAAATAAAGATATACTCTTGAAAGGGCTCAGCGCTTTTTTATTTGTATTTGCAACAGTTTTTTTAGTCAACAACCCCACTTTAGAGATAAAACACCAATACACGCTTTTATATCTTCCAGGATGCCCTCATTGCGAACATACAGAAAAGTTTTTAGATGATATACATGTTAAATATAATAAGATAAATGCTTCTCATCACAAAGGACTTATAATGTCTATGGGTATAGATGAAGTACCGGTGCTTTTTGTAAGAGAACCTTACGGTTATAAAGTGCTTGTTGGTTCTGATAGTATAGAATCGTTTTTTAAAAATACTACTAAAAGCCTGCAAAACCAACAAGCCAGCCCACGCGCTTTGGATAACAACAGCTTGAATATAGGAGGTGGATGTCAGCTGAATAACATATTTGGAAGTAGCTGTAGCAAATAAATTTAGTAAGGTACTATCAAAAAACTTGACATAAATTTGCTAAATGTTATATTAATAACATAACACATTAGGAGGTTAGCATGTATAGTGAAAACATGTGGAGCAAAAAATTAAAGGACTATGTAGAGCAAGCGTCCTCTATCGCAAGGTCTTTAGGAGACACAAAGGTAGATACTGACCATCTTCTGCTGGCTTTGTTAAAAGACCCAGACTCTTCTTTATCAAAATACGTATCTAAGAAGGGTATAGACTCTAAAGAGTTGTACCAAAAACTAAGAGAACACATAAACAGCATAGACAACCAACTTAACAAAGCGGCAGAATCTGAAGCAAATCATCTTATAGACTTAAGAAGCAAGATAATTCAATTAAAATCCGATATATCAAACATACAAACAGAGCTATCTGAAATAAGAGAAGCAAAAAGACGTATAGAAGCTGAATTAGAAAGAGCAAGAAGATATGACCCTTGGAGTGCAAGACAATTAGAGTTAGAACTAAGACAGTTAAACGCTGAAGAAGAACATCTAAAAAAGGAGCTCTCAAGGGTAGAACAAAATCTGTCTACCGTCTTTGATAAGAGCGCTGTTAGAGATTTCTTGGAAAATAGGATATCAATAGATGCTTTGGTAAAAACCGCCCTAAAAGAAAGCCACTACAAAGACCAGTTAAAAGATATAGGAATATCCTTCGATAGATATGAAGATAAGGTGTCAAAAAGATTTATTGGAAAAACTCCAGAGTTTGGATATTCTAAAAACCTTGAAAAGGTATTTGAGATGGCTCAAGAAAAAGCCGTAAGGGATGGTGTAGCTGAAGTATCGCCGGCTCACCTTGTTTCAGCGCTTTTAGAAGCAAAAGATTTTATAGCAGCAAAACTTTTAGAACAAATTATAGGAGGTAAAAGCATGGACACAGAAAAAGAAATCCAAGAAGAAGAGAAGTCTATACTAGAGAGATATGGAGTAGATCTTACTCAAAAAGCAAGAGACGGGAAATTAGACCCGGTTATCGGAAGAGAGAAGGAAATAAACCAAACCATCGAGATACTACTAAGAAGGAGCAAAAACAACCCTGTATTAGTGGGTGACCCTGGTGTTGGTAAGACTGCTATAGTGGAGGGTTTAGCGCAAAGAATAGTAAACAAAGAAGTGCCACCAGAACTTCAAGACAAAAGCATTATAAGCGTAGATATGGGTTCTTTGGTAGCTGGCTCTAAGTATAGAGGAGAGTTTGAGGAAAGGGTAAAAAAGCTTTTAGAAGAGTTAAAAGAGAAACCAGAGGTAATACTTTTTATAGATGAAATCCACACCGTAATAGGGGCAGGAAAAGGCGAAGGCTCTTTAGACGCTGGCAACATGTTAAAACCAGCTTTGGCAAGAGGTGAGATAAGGCTTATTGGAGCTACAACGCTTGATGAGTATAGAAAATATATAGAAAAGGATCTCGCCTTAGAAAGAAGGTTTCAACCAGTCTATGTAGATGAACCCACTATAGAAGAAGCTATAGAGATACTAAACGGCTTAAGACCAAAGCTAGAAGACTTTCACAAAGTAAAGATAGAAGATGATGCAATAGACAGCGCTGTAAAACTTACACATAGGTATGTAACATTTAGAAAGCTACCAGATAAAGCAATAGACGCCCTAGATCAAGCTTGTGCTCGTAAAAAACTAGCATCCGTAAGCGTACCCCCAGAGCTTCAAGAAATAGAAAGAAGGCTAAGAGCTTTAGAAGAGCAGATCATAAATGCAAACTTATCAGGAGATTACGAGAAAGAAGCAGAGCTTAAGATTCAAAAGATTAACCTAGAAAAACAAAAACAAGATATTATCAACAAGCTCGATATGGTGGACATGAAGATAAACCAGCTTAAGAAAAAGCTTGAGGAACTGGAACAACAGATCATAAAAGTTGCTGAGAAAGGGGATTATGAGAAAGAAGCAGCGCTTAAAATAGAGATGGTAAATACAGAGAAAGAGATAAAAGCTTTAGAGTCCAAAAGAGCAAAAACTTTAAGCGTAACATCAGATGATATAGCTCAAGTAGTATCCGATTGGACTGGCATACCTCTTAACAAGTTAAAAGAAGAAGAAATGGAAAAGCTATTGCACTTAGAAGAAGAGCTACACAAAAGAGTTATAGGACAAGACGATGCTGTAGTAGCTGTAGCAGAAGCTATAAGAAGAGCAAGAGCAGGCTTGAAAGATCCAAAACGCCCAATAGCTTCGTTCTTGTTCTTAGGACCAACGGGTGTAGGTAAAACAGAGTTATCCAAGGCTTTAGCAGAGCTTTTGTTTGGTGAAGAAGACGCACTTATAAGATTGGACATGTCAGAGTTCAAAGAAGAGCACACCGTATCAAAATTAATAGGTGCACCTCCTGGATACGTAGGTTATGAAGAAGGTGGTAAACTAACAGAAGCCGTTAGGAGAAAACCATACAGCGTAATACTTTTAGATGAAATAGAGAAGGCGCATCCAAGAGTATTTGACTTGTTCTTACAAGTGCTTGACGACGGAAGGTTGACAGATTCTCATGGAAGAACCGTGGATTTCAGAAATACCGTTATTATTATGACTTCTAATATAGGTAGCACATACCTTCTAACGCTGCCTTTAGAAGGAAATCCAGAAGAGATAAAGAAAGAGTTTGAAAAGGCTAAAGAAAAGGTATTGGGAGAGCTTAAGCACTTCTTTAGACCTGAGTTTCTAAATAGAATAGACGATATAATCGTATTCAAACCTCTTACTATGGAGCAACTTATACAAATAGTAGATTTGTTGATAGAGGATTTAAACAAACGCTTAAGAGACAAAGGTATAAAAGTAGAACTCACCATAGAAGCCAAAAAAGAACTTGCCAGAAGAGGATATGAACCAGCTTTTGGTGCAAGACCTTTGAAACGTACAGTGCAAAAGCTACTAGAAACACCTTTAGCAAACAAAATTATAAAAGGTGAAATAAAAGAAAACTCTACCGTAAAAGTGGATATAAAAGACGGAGAGTTTGTGTTTGAAACTACCTAATAAATATTTCTGATAACGGCGGGAGAATATCCCGTCCTCTTTTGTTAGTCATTTTGAAGGGTTGATGTCTGCGATAAAAGCCGGTGCAGACGCCGTATACATGGGTTTTGAAAAGCTAAATCAAAGGGCTGGAAAGGGTGGTTTTTCAAAAGAAGACATAAAAGAAATTAGGCTTATAACCAAAGACCACGGTATAAGACAATATATAACGCTAAATTCTATAGTGTTTGATGAAGACCTGCCTTATTTGGAAGATGTATTGGATTTTCTAAGAGAAATAGAAGTTGATGCGGTTATAGCATGGGACTTTTCGGTAGTGCTTGGAAGTATAAAAAGAGGTTTAGAAACACACATTTCTACTATGGCATCGGTATCAAATCATGTATCTGGAAACTTTTATAAAGAACTCGGTGTAAAACGTATAGTCCCGGCAAAGGAGTTAGATTTAAACTCTATTAAAAGCTTAAAACAAAATACTGGATTAGAGGTAGAGGTTTTTGTCCACGGGTCTATGTGTATGGCTGTATCAGGTAGATGTTTTTTGAGCCATGATGTCTTTCAAAAATCCGGAAACAGAGGAGAGTGCTATCAAGTTTGCAGGCATGAGTTTGATGTAAAGGTAATATCAAAAAATTCCGGCACAGAGTATTACCTTGGTAGCGATTACGTTATGTCGGCTAAGGATCTTCTTACTATAAACTTTGTAGACAAGTTGATGTGGGCAGATGCTTGGAAGATAGAAGGAAGAAACAAAAACCCAGATTATGTTTATATGACCACAAAAGCTTACAAGGAAGCCAGAGAAAGAATATTAAACAACGAATGGTCACAAAAAGGCTATCAAGACCTTATAGATATGCTGGAAAGAGTATATCATAGAGAATGGGACGGCGGTTTTTACTTTGGCGAGGCTTCGTTTGGCATAAATTCATCTATAGCTAAAGAAGAAAAAATATATGTAGGAGATGTTGTAAAATTTTATCCAAAGGCTTCCGTAGCAGAGGTAAAAATAGTAGCACACCCTTTAAAAGTAGGCGATACCATACATATAATAGGAAAAACTACAGGCCTTGTAAGACAAAAAGTAGAATCTATGGAGATAGAAAATCAACGCATAGAAGAAGCGGAAAAGGGTGTAATTATAGGATTAAAAGTAATCGAAAAAGTTAGAGAAAAAGATAAAGTTTATCTTGTAAAAGAAAAATAGTATAATATCTTTATGAAAGAATACGCTTTAGAAATAGCAAAAAGAGCTAGAGGTGTATTGCCTAAACTTTCAAGTTTAAACCCAGGTGTAAAAAATTCTATCCTTATAAGAGTATCTCAGCTTTTAAAAGAAAATAAAGAGCTAATACAAAAAGAAAACGAAAAAGATGTAGAGTTTGCAAAGTCTATTGGCCTTTCAAAGGCAATGATAGATAGGCTTAAGGTTGGTGAAAAACAGATAAACGGTATGATAAAGGTGCTAGAGGATGTAGCAAAACTAAAAGATCCGGTAGGCGAAATAACCTCCATGTGGACGGTGGACAACGGGCTTAAAATAGGAAGAATGAGGGTTCCTCTTGGAGTCATTTTTATAATATACGAATCAAGACCAAACGTTACCATAGAGGCAGCTAGCCTATGCTTTAAATCTTCCAATGCCGTTATTCTAAGGGGTGGCAAAGAAGCTATTCACACAAACAAAATACTTTCAGATTTGTTTAGACAAGCCATAAAAGAGCATGTAGAAGGCTTAGAAGATGCGGTTTGTTTTGTAGATAAAAAAGATAGAGAGATAGTCACAGAACTTTTGCAACTAGAAGGCTTAGTGGATGTAGCTATACCAAGAGGGGGAGAAAGTCTTATAAAGGCTGTATCAGAAACCGCAAAAATACCAGTCATAAAACATTACAAAGGTGTTTGTAGTATATATGTAGACAACGAAGCAGATTTTAAAAAAGCTTACGATATCGTGTACAACGCCAAGGTACAAAGGCCTTCCGTTTGCAACGCTATAGAAAACCTTATAATACATAAAGACCTCTTAAAGGATTTTTGGCCAAAAATGGCTACGGTGCTTTTAGAGAGCGGTGTTGAATTGCGATGTGATGAAGATAGTTATCAAATCTTACAAGATAAGGATTTTGACGCTTTTAAAAGCAAAATAAAAAAAGCAACAGAACAAGATTACTATGAAGAGTTTTTAGACCTAATTTTAGCTGTGAAAACTGTAAATTCTTTGGAAGAAGCAATGCAGTTTATAGAAAAATACGGTTCCAAACATTCTGATGCCATTATCACGGAGAACCATACAAAAGCAATGAGATTTTTGCAAGAAGTGGATTCGGCGGCGGTTTATGTAAACGCTTCTACAAGGTTTACGGATGGCAACGAGTTTGGCCTTGGCGCTGAGATGGGCATATCCACAGACAAAATACACGCCAGAGGCCCAATGGCGTTAAGAGAACTCACCATAGAAAAGTTTATAATATTTGGAAACGGACAGCTAAGGGAAAATGTAGGTATACCAAAAGAGCTTAAAGAAAAG
>PNJC01000022.1 GCA_002878215.1 Hydrogenobaculum sp.
AAAATATAAGAATTGTTTATAGGATTTTAACTTGAGTAATATTTTATAAAAATATGATAAACTAATAAAAGTATGGCTCAGCAAAGTGGTTTAGACAACATTAGAAAAAGGATAGAGTTTGCTCTTAGTGAAAATTTAGATAGTTCTGTAGATACCATATTAAAAGCTGGAAACTCTATCATAGAAGCCGGTGGGAAGAGAATTAGACCGCTTTTGCTGGTTTATTTGGTGGAAAGTCTTGGTGGTGATTTAGATAAGGCTATAACACTTGGATGCGGTATAGAGTATATTCATATAGCTTCTTTGCTTCACGATGACGTGGTAGATAAAGCAGACTCAAGAAGAGGAAAGCCTTCTGTAAACAAAGTGTTTGGCCAAGAAGTGGCGGTGCTTACCGGAGATTACCTTTACGCTAAAGCCCTATTTTTATATGCTAACTACGGCAACGCAAAGATGATAGACATTTTATCAAAAGCTGTTATGAGAATGGCAGAAGGTCAACTTTTAGAGCTTAAAAGCATAGGTTCCATAATAGACGAAAAAACATATTTTGACATTATAGACGGTAAAACCGCATACCTTATAGGGGCTTGTTTTGGCATTGGGGCTCTAATATCAAACTACGAAGAATATGAAAAATTTTTTGATATCGGTTTAAAGCTTGGTAGAGCTTTTCAGCTTATAGATGATGCTCTTGATTATGAGGTAGATAGTCAAAAACTAGGAAAACCTTCAAGAAGCGATTTAAAAGAGGGCAAGGTAACATATCCAGTTATATCTGTATTAGACGAATTAGATAAAGAACTGCTGCAAAATATATTGGTCTCTCAAAACCCTTCTCAAGAGGAGCTAGATAACATAATCGATATGGTTATTGAAAAAGGCGGGGTGATACACACAAAAGAACTTGCTTTTAGGCTTTTAGAAGAGGTAAAACAAGAGCTATCTTATTATCCTATCTCAGAAAAACTTATGGAGCTTATAGAGAAAACCGTCAAAAGAGATTTTTGATGGAGCTTATAGGCTATATATTAGGAATCATATTTTTTATACTGCTTGAGGGTTTCTTCTCGGGCTCAGAAATGGCTATCCTATCTTCAAATAAGTCAAGGCTTGAAGCTTTTGCCAAAAAATCAAACAACTCCTACAAAGATATGGTTTCAAAGTTTTTAAAAAACCAAGAGGAGTTTCTAACGTTTACGCTATTTGGATACACCATAAGCATAGTATTTGCAGCAAGCCTTTACACCATAATGCTTTTCGAAATATCCAAAGATGTACCTATTTTAAAACACACTTACATATTTTTTTCCGAAACTCTTGTTATAATAACAATAATATTTGGAGAAATAATACCCAAAATAATATTCCAAAAGTATGCCGATAAAGTCATTTTACCTGTTATATTTATTTTGTACAAGCTAAGATTCTTGTTTGGCTTTTCTTCTTTTTTATCAAAAGCTATAAAACATATATTTTTCAAATACATGTCAAAACCGCACGCTCATGTCAGTAGAAGTACAATTTTAAAAATTATCTCAAAAGAGCTTGACGTAGATAAATTTGAATCCCTAATCTTATCAAACATAGTATCCTTTAAGGAAAGAAGAGCCGGTGAAATAGTAAGACCTATCTATGAAGTAGCCATGATAGAAGAAGGAGCACTCGTAGAACAAGCTATTTATCAGATGAAGTCAAGCGGATATTCAAGATTACCAGTATTTAGAAATACCGTAAACGATATACTTGGTTATATTAGGGCTTTTGATATAATAGACAAAGACCCAAATACACCAATAGGCATATCTATAAGGCCTATACAACTTTTCTCGGAGTTTTCCTTTTTAAAAGATGTTTTGCAAGAGTTTAAAAGGAAAAAAGAACATATAGGGGCTGTTGTGGATGAAAGGGGTGTGATACTTGGCATTATCACATTGGAAGATATTTTAAAAGAAATTGTAGGGCAAATATCTGACGATATTAGAAAAGAAGACCAGCTTTTAAGAGAAATAGCAAAGGACAAATGGCTTGTAGATGGAAGGCTAGAGATAAACGAATTTTCTAGAGTTTTAGGTATAGATTTGCCAGTGGGTCCTTATACTACAGTATCTGGTTACATTACTTACTATCTTGGTAGAATACCGCAAAGAAATGAAGTAGTAAACATTGATAAGCTAAAGTTTAAAATCATAGATAGCGATAGAAGACGTATATTAAAGATTATCGTAGAATTATAAAAATATTGACTTTTTTAAATATTTTTTTATATTTTCTTTAAAAGGAGGTGTTTTATGCAAAAAAATATGGCTATGTGGGACAGAATAGGAAGAGTTGTGTTGGGCATCGTATTCATATTGTTAGCCATAAAACATGGTGGAATGCTGTTTGACCTATTGGGTGTAATAGGGCTTGTATTTTTAGTAACAGCAGCTATAGGCTTTTGCCCTCTTTATACTGTAATTGGTTTTAAAACGGGCGAGTAATATTTTCCTAACTTTGTAAAAGCTTTAAAATTTTAAATATAAATTCAAAGTTTCATACTTTTTTCGATAATCTAAGTCTGACTCTAAAAATATAAATAATCTCTCATATATAAACTTATTTTATGCCATCTTAATTAATTGTTATAAGAATATTATGTCTGTATGTTATTATTTTTAATAATGGCATTAATTGTTTTGGAGGTTTAGCATATGGATAGAAGAGGTTTCCTTAAAGCCATAGGCGCAGCTATAGGCGTTGTAGCATCAGAAAAAGCTGCAGAAGCTATGGAAGTACCTCCTATGCTCACAATACCAGGAAGAGAAGAAAATAACCCTCAATGGGTAGGTCAAAAAGGCAAAAAATTTGCCATGGTTATGGACCTAAGAAAATGCATAGGATGTCAAGCTTGCACATCTGCTTGTGTTATAGAAAACGATGTGCCCACAGATCAATATAGAACATACGTACCTGAATATGAAGTCGGTACATTTCCTAATGTAAGGAAGGTTTTTTTACCGCAGCTGTGTAATCATTGCGAAAACCCACCTTGCGTTCCCGTTTGTCCAACTGGTGCCACCTACAAAAGACAAGATGGCATAGTAGTTGTCGACAACACGATATGTTGGGGTTGTGGATACTGTGTGAATGCATGCCCTTACGATAAAAGATTTATGAACGACAGGTATCATGTGGCTGATAAGTGTACCTTCTGTGCCCATAGAGTAGATAATGGTATGTTACCGGCTTGCGTAGAATCATGCGTAGGCGGAGCTAGGATATTTGGAGATTTAAACGATCCAAACAGCGAAGTTTCAAGGCTTATAAGAACTTATCCAGTAAATGTACTAAGACCAGAACAGGGCACTATACCAAATGTATTTTACATAAACCTTTATGGAGAACTTCAGGATACACCACCTACAAACTTTGAAAGTTTAGATGACCTTGCGAGAGAATATTACAAAATAAAATCT
>PNJC01000080.1 GCA_002878215.1 Hydrogenobaculum sp.
GCCTGTCTATGCCTATCCCTTCACCGGCGGTGGGTGGCATACCGTATCTCAGAGCTTCTACAAAATCGTCGTCCGTTTCCATTGCTTCTTCATCTCCAGTGGCTTTTTGAAGCTTTTGTTCTAAAAACCTCTTGGCTTGATCTTCTGGGTCGTTTAACTCTGAGTATGCATTTGCTATTTCTTTTTTGTTTATATAAAGTTCAAAACGCTCTACCAACTCCTCGTCATCTCTATGAGTTTTGGCAAGAGGAGATAGTATCTTTGGAAAATCTATTATAAAAGTGGGTTGGACTAACTCGTCTTCTACAGTATACTCAAATACTTTTTCTATAAGCTTTGGTTTTGTTAAGGTATAAGCTTTTGGTATACCAAGCTCGTTGGCAAACTTCTTTAGCTCTTCTTCATGGTGCAGGAAAAACGCTTTGTCTTTTGATGTTTTTTCTTCTAAAAGCTCAAAAAATTTGGCTACTTTAAAAGGAGGTTTTAAATTTATAAAACCATTTTGAGTTTCTATGCCCGTGATACCAGTAATATTTGTGAGATAATCAAACAGATCTTCGGTAAACTTGATGAGTTTTTTGTAATCCCAATAGGCGGCGTAAAATTCTACCATAGTAAACTCTGGGTTGTGCGTAGTGTCTACTCCTTCGTTTCTGAAGTTTTTACCAATTTCATAAACTCTTGGTATGCCTCCAACTATAAGCTTTTTTAAATAAAGCTCTGGTGCTATCCTAAGGTAAAGCTCAGATTCTAAATAGTTGTGATATGTGGTAAAAGGCCTTGCGGTGGCTCCTGATGCTATTGGTTGGAGAATCGGCGTTTCTACTTCCATGAACTTGTTTTTATCAAAAAAATCTCTAAGGGCTTTTATAATCTTTGATCTCAAAGCAAAGACCTTCCTAGAGCTTTCGTTTGCTATAAGATCTAAATACCTTTGTCTATATTTTATTTCTACGTCTTTTATACCATGCCATTTTTCTGGCATGTTGTTTAAGGCTTTTGTTAAAAGCTCAATATCAAAAACTTCTACAGTTAGCTCTCCGGTATGCGTTCTAAACAGTTTTCCTTTTACGCCTATTATGTCTCCTACATCTATATAATCTTCTACAAATTTGAACTTTTCATCTCCTACTATGTCTTTTTTAATGTATATCTGTAGTTTTCCAGTAAAATCTTGTATATGTCCAAATATAGCTTTACCCATACTCCTTAGGGCCACAAGCCTTCCAGCTATTGATGTGTCTTCAAAGTTTGGGTCTAAATCAAACTCTTTTTTTATATCATCTATCGTTGTGTTCGGCTCATCAGATGAGATTTTTGCATCCACTAGACTTAGTTTTTCCTCTACTCTCGATAAAACACCCTCTATGTTGTAGGTTTTGTTTGGTTCAAAGTGTTCTTTTGTATAAGCAAGCATCTCTACGCCGCTTTCTGAAGCCACTCTCAAAACAAACCCATCCTCTATTTTTGAAACCCTTTTTACGTTAGCTTTTACAACAATTTTATCTTTTCTTGGTTCTTTTTCGTATTTTTCTCTTATCTCGTGGATAAAGTAGGGGCTTTCAAATTCGTATTTGTAAACGTGTTTTTGGCTTTTAGCGAGCTCTTCTAACTTTTTTTTCCTAAACTCTTCCATAGTGAAATTATTTTAGCATACAAATTACTTATTTTCTTTATAAGCCACCAACGCTACATTTCCCATACTTTTAAACCGCTTTTTAAAATCCTTAAAACTCATAAACCTATCTTTTTTGTAGCCGTCGTTCATAAAAAATCCTTTTTCATCAAAACCAGTTATTACTACGTAATGTGGTATTGACACGAGAAAATTTCCCATATCTAATAGGGCTATAACAGGTCTACATTTTTTTATCTGATGCTTTATGGCTTTTACGCTTCTTACATACTTAGTTTTAAAACCTTCTTTTTGGAAATAATCTTGTATATCTGTTATAAGGCTTTCTTTTATAGAAGGTGTATATACTGATTTTACTACACTATTAAAAGGTTTTTCATCTTTGTAAAAGATAAGTGTTTCTTCAACTGCCACAGGACCGCAAAGATTTTCTTTTTGTTTTATAAATGGTACATTAATATGGGAGCAAAACTGCCCACCGTAAGATAAGAATATAACAAGAGTTGTTGCAAAAATGAAACGTTTTATCTTATAATCACCTCTTTACCGGTAAGTCTTAGTATCAATACCACTAGCAATACTATAACAAGCACTGCTATAGCAAGTCCAAGTGCATCACCGCCTGCGTTTAACTTTTTTGAGGCGTTTGCCAAAAGCTTAAGCTGTTCTTCATTCATAGATTTTAGCTTTTCTTTAACTTCTTTGGGATTCATGCCGTATTCTTTTAGCTTTTCTGCCACTATTTTATTTTCAAGAGCTTTTTGTATCTCTTTTATGTACTCACTTTTTTGTGAGCTTTCTTGTATTGGGGCTTTTGAACTTATAAAAGATGCCATGGCTGGTGATACGTTGTAGAACATTGTCCAAGCTGCCAAAGCAATAGCTATTTTTTTAAACCTCATACAAACCTCCTTAAATATATTCTAAAAGCTCAAAAATTCTTGTATAAAAAGTGGATTTACTGTTCTTATGCCAAATTTGTCTGCCCAACTGTTTATGCCTTCATCTCCAGATAGTATAACGCCGTTTAGTTCTAATGCAAGCAATATAACGTCTACATCTTCTTTGCTGTCTAAAGTACCTTGTCTTAGAGCCTCTTTATACTTTTCTCTTAGTTTTGATATCGTATTTTGTATATCTTGAGTTTTATCTCTGGCGAATTCTTCGGCTATTCTTAAACCTTTGTTTATCCTTATACGCATATCCTCTACAAAATCAAACAACGCCAACGCGTTTATAGTAATGTTGCATCTGTTTGGAGATTTTATAATGATGCTGGATTCAAATTTGCTTTTTATTGATTCTAAATCTACGACTTTGCATAACTCTACGTAAACCGTCCTAGGCATATATATCTTTTTGCTGCTTTTATGGGCTAAGCCAATAAAAGCCTCTATGGCGTCTATGGGTTGTCCTAATGATATGCTTTTGTAGATATTTGGATTTGTAAATATACTTGTATCTATTATTACGCTATCTTGCATTAATATATTTTATCATAAAATTAGTTAAAAGCCCCCACTAAACTTGGGGGGCACTATACCTTTATTATTTACCGTTTGAACCAGATGGAGCTGCTGGTGCTGGAGCTGGTTCTGAAGATGAGTTGCTTGATGGTGTAGTAGCTGCTCCGTTTGATGAAGAGCTAGAACTTGAAGAACCAGCTTCTGGTGTTGCTGGTGTTGGTGCTGGTGGTGCTGCGTTTTGGGTAGCTGCTGGTGCATTTTCGCTACCACTGCTTTGTTCTGCGGATTGTTGCTTTGAGCAAGCAACAAGTGCCAAGCCTGCGGCTGCTATGATGAGTAACTTTTTCATCTTACTCCTCCTTTAAAAAAGTATGATTATATTATAAAGCAATTTTATAAAATTTTCAAGATTTTAATTTACAATATTAACTTTGAAAATATTTTTAATTTTGTCCCATACGTTGGGCTCCTTTGGTTTTAGCAAGAATTTGTCTAGATGATCATCAAGATATGTAAATTTATCGCAAAGTCTCCTCAAAGAGTATGAAGACGTTTTTTTAAATGTGGCGTTCTCTACTCTTTTCCCCAAGGATTGCACCACTTCTACCGTATATGAAAAATCGCTGTCTCCACTCACAAGCACGCACGTGTCATAGGCGTTTTTGTAGGCTAAAGATAGCATATCTGTAGCTAACATGATATCTACTTCTTTTTCTAAGAAATTGCCGTCTGGTAGTTTTCTTAGTTTTGCAAGCTTTACCTTAATTCCCATAAAAGCCAAATCTTCCAAGAATTTTTTTTGTTTGATGAAGCCTTCTTTTGATTGTTTGTCTACGTCTTTGTCGCTTGGAAGCGCAGAATAAAAATACGCTCTTACCAAATACCGATCGCCTGTTAAAAACTCTATTAGCTTTAGATAGTCTACCCTAAAGGTTTCATTTTTCAAACCGTGAAATACGTTTGACCCATCTATGAAAATAATCAGTTTTTCTTTCTCCATCTTTCATTTTACGATACTAGTTTTTGAGCTTTTAAAAGCAAAGTATTTAACAAATCTTTTGAGGTAGCTTCTGCGTATATTCTAATAAGAGGTTCTGTACCTGAAGCTCTTAGCATGACCCATGAATCATCTTCAAATATGAGTTTTAATCCATCTTTTGTGTTTACTTTCTGTACTTTTATGCCTTCTAATGTATCAGGAGGATTTTTTATAAGAGTTTTAAGTCTTTCTTTTATATGTTCTTCTACTTTCAGGTCTATTCTGTTGTAGTAAGCTTCACCGTATTTGCTAAATACATCTTTTATAATATCTGATAATGACTTATCTTCTAAAAGCATCATTTCTATTATAAAAAGTCCCGATAAAAACCCATCTCTTTCTGGTAAGAAAAATGGAAACCCGTATCCGCCAGACTCTTCCCCACCAAATATTACATCTTTTTTTAGCACTATTTCGTTTATATATTTAAATCCAACCGGTGTTTCTTCTACTTCTATACCAAAGTCTTTACATATTCTATCTACCAAAAAACTTGTGGATACCGTTTTAACTACTACTCCATTTCTTATGCCTTTGTTTTTTATAATATGTAGCATAAGGAGTATATATACAAGCTGTGAATTCACAAACTCTCCATTTTCATCTACCAACGCTATCCTATCTCCATCTCCATCGTTTGCTATACCAAGGTTTGCTTTTACGGTTTTTACTTTGTCCTTTAATATGCCTAAATTTTTCTCCACAGGTTCAGGAGCTCCCTCTCCAAAAAGTGCATCTTTGTGATGTCTTATGGAAAAAAGGTTTATCTTTTTATCTTTAAAAGCCTCTAGATAGTATTTAAAAGATGGTCCATACATAGAATCGTGTACTATGTTTAATTCTTTCTCTGAAAGGATATTTTTGCTGATGTTTGATAATGTTTTTTCTATGTATTGCGAGATAATATCAACTCTTTTTATGTTGTGTTCTTTGAAATCAACGTCTTTTATATTTTTAATTTCATCTTCCACTTCGTTTATAAACTCTGGTGTTGCTGCACCCCCAAAAGACTCTTTTATTTTGTAGCCGTTGTAATAGTAAGGGTTGTGGGAAGCTGTTATCATCACACCCTGATGATATCCCATATACTTTACTGCAAATGATATATTCGGTGTGCTAACGGCTTCTTTTACTACGTCAGCTTCTATACCTTCTGTTTTCATCACATTGGCAACTAAAATTGCGAATCTCTCTCCTAAAAACCTATGATCATACCCCACTATAACTTTATTTAAACCATGCTTTTTTAACGTTTTCGCATGAGCTTTTGCAACTTTCACTATGTTGTCTTGACTAAACTCAAAACCTATTATAGCTCTCCAGCCGTCTGTGCCAAATTTTATCATGCTGATTCTCCCTTTTTCTCTAGTTTTTTCTTACGTTCTTCCAATCTATCTTTTAAAGTCCTAAACTTTGGTTTTTTCTCTTGAAATTCTTTTGCTATATTTTCTAAAGCTTCGCTCATCGCCATACTTTTGTTTAACGTGTCTATCTCTAGATTAAACATATTTTGTTCTTCTTGTTCTAGCTCTTCTTTTGATATTTGAGCGTTCATTATAGATTGAATAGCGGATATTTTGAAGTTTAGCATAAGTTCTTCAAAAAGCCTGAAAGCTTCCTTTTTAAACTCCACCAGCGGGTCCCTTTGAGCGTAGCTTCTTAGATATATTCCTTCTCTTAGTTTATCTATCGTGTGAAGTTGTTCTCTCCAAAGGTTGTCTATGATGTTTAAAGTAAATACCTTTTCTATTTCTCTCATTGTTTCTTCGCCTATTTCTTGTTCTTTTTGGGCGTACTTTTCCATGACGAGTTTAAGTATTTCTTCTTCTAGTTCTTCTCTGTCTTTTGCTTCAAATTTTTCTGGTAAATCAAGACCTATCCATTCTTTAAAAAATGTTTTAAGAGGTTCTAACTCCCATAGCTCTGGCTCGTCTTCTGTTAAAAGCGTAAAAACTTGATGATGTATTACATCTTTTATAAAATCTTTTATCTCTTCTTTTATATCATCTTGAAAGAGAATGGAACGTCTTATATCGTATACTACAGAACGCTGTATGTTTATTACCTCGTCGTACTCTAAAAGTCTTTTGCGAGATTGGAAGTTTTGAAGTTCTACCCTTTCTTGAGCGCCTTCTAAAGACTTTGATACTATAGAGCTTTCTATAGGTTCTCCTTCGGGTATTTTCATGAATTCCATTAGCTTTTTAACCCTATCTCCGCCAAATATCCTAAGAAGATCATCCTCTAATGACAATATAAACCTTGATTCTCCGGGGTCGCCTTGCCTTCCTGCTCTACCTCTTAGCTGATTGTCTACCCTTCTTGATTCATGTCTTTCAGTACCTATTACCAAAAGGCCGCCAGCTTTTATAACCTCTTCTTTTTCCTTTTGGGTAATCTTTGTGGCTTCTTCATAGGCTTGTTTCCACTCTTCTTCTGTGGCTTTGTCCTCGTCTATACCTTTTTGCTTTAAAATCTCCCTTGCTAAAAACTCTGGGTTACCACCAAGAAGTATGTCCGTGCCTCTTCCTGCCATGTTTGTTGCTATCGTAACAGCCCCTTTTCTTCCGGCTTGAGCTATTACCCAAGCTTCTTTTTCGTGCTGTTTTGCATTTAGGACGTTGTGCTTTATGCCTCTTTGTTCTAAAAGCTTTGAAAGTGTCTCTGAATCCTCTATGGATACTGTACCCACCAATATAGGTCTTCCTTTGGCATGGTTTTCTTCGATCACTTTTGCTATATATTCCCATTTCTCTTTTTTAGTTTTAAATATTGCATCTGGCAGGTCTTTTCTTATGTTTGGCTTGTTGGTGGGTATAACTACGACGTCTAAGTTGTATATTTCCTTGAATTCAAGGGCTTCTGTCTCGGCTGTACCTGTCATACCAGCTAATTTTTTATAAAGCTTAAAGTAATTTTGAAATGCCGTAGTGGCAAGAGTTTGATTTTCTTCTTGAATTTCAACGCCTTCTTTAGCTTCTATGGCTTGATGAAGACCTTCGCTCCATCTCCTACCCGGTAAGGCTCTTCCGGTAAACTCATCTACTATAAGTATCTCTCCATCTTTTACCATGTAATGTACGTCTTTTTTGTAAAGGTTGTGAGCAAGAAGAGCCTTGTTGATAGCGTGTACCAAGTCGATGTGTCTAATGTCGTATAGATTTTGAATACCAAAATATTTTTCTGCTTTTTCTATACCTTCTTCTGTTAGCATTGCTGTCCTATTTTTTTCGTCTACCGTAAAATCTTTTTCTATTTCAAGCGTTTGTACAAATTCGTTGGCTTGTAAAACGACCTTGTTGTCTAAATTTGATGGACCAGCTATTATTAGAGGAGTTCTTGCCTCATCTATCAAAATGCTGTCTATTTCATCTACTATTGCATAACCATGACCTTTTACTTGAACTATCTGGTCTTTTGATACTGCTAAGTTATCTCTCAAATAATCAAAACCAAATTCGTTGTTGGTACCGTAAGTTATATGAGCTTCGTAGGCTTTTACGCGTTCTACTGGTATCGCCTTTGTAAAATAGGAGGTTTTGGCATGTACATCTATTTTAGAGTAATCTATAGCATCTCCTACCATACCTTTAGGCCATACTCTTATATCTTTTTCTATAGCTTCCATTGCCTTATCTGGGTCTTGCCAATCTATTGTATAACTCATGCTATCTGAGTTTATAACGCCTACATCGAGTCCCAGAAATCTATATATAGGGCCTATCCAAGTTGCGTCTCTTTTTGCCAAGTAATCGTTTACAGTGACAACGTGCACCCCTATATCGGTTAGGGCCGTGAAAAATGCCGGGGCTGCCGCTACAAGGGTTTTCCCTTCACCGGTTTTCATCTCAGCAATTTTACCTTGATACAAAACTATGCCACCTATTAGTTGCACGTCAAACTGCCTTAAGCCCATGGTGCGCTTTGAAGCTTCTCTTACTAAAGCAAACGCCTCTATCAGCTCTTCTACCATTTGTCCTTCTACGATAGCTTGTTTTATGTGTTCGTTTTGGTTTATTCTAAGGTATAGGTCTTGGGCTTTTAAAACAATATCTTTGTTAGAAAGCTTATCTAAGGATTCTTCTAAGGCGTTTATCTTCTCTACCCATTTTCTTATCTTTTTTATTTCTCTGTCGTTTTTTGTACCTAAAATTTTTTTTAAAACATATCCTATCATAGATATCCTGCCTCAACTCCTATGCAAGCCTCATAAACAAAATGGATTTTATCTTTATATTTTTCAATGACTTCGTAATTCTCAGCCCCAGGCTGAAGCCAAACCGTTTTTGCTCCAAGCTTTATAGCTTCTTGTACTATAGGCTCTACGTGGGCAGGATTTCTGAAAACGTTTACTATATCTATTGGCTCTGGTACTTCTTCCAAAGACCCATACACTTTAAGACCCATTATCTCTTGTCCTGCTAGTTTTGGATTTATTGGATATATCTTGTGAAGGCCTTTTTTCAAAACCCTTTCTGTAACATAGTAAGATGGTCTTTCTGGGTTATCCGAAAACCCTACTACAGCTATAACTTTAGCATCTTTAAGAGTTTCAAAAGCATCATCTTTATGTGGTGTGTTGTTGTGTTCCGCCATAATTCTTACTCCTTTTAAAATCTAAAAGTTTACTAATATATTATACCTCAATATTGATAAATACCCAATATCTTATTTTGGATAGGTGAGTAATAAATTTTTGTGGTAAGCCTTTGTGTTATACCGCCCATTTTGGTTTTAGAGATTATCTTTATGACTTCTAAGCTTGATTTTGTAGATACGATGCTTTGGATTTTATAAATATCGTCTAAGGATAAGCCTCTTACGTTTACCAAGTCCTGGATATTTTTAATAGGATGTAAATTTATATAATCTATAATTTCTTTTGCCATAGAGTTTGTGATATCTTTGTTTAAAGCTTTTAATATAGGTATTGGTATCGTATTTATGTTTAAGCTTTGATTTTTTGTATCTAAAAAATACCATATGCCTTTTTCTCGTTTTTTATTATGGCAGTTGTTTTTGTATAAAAAGTTGCTATAAGGTGTAGCGTATACAATCTCTTCTTTTGATTGCATATCTTTAAATGGAGCTTCGTATGTGAGCATATTTATGTCTATATTGTCTTTGTTTTTACCCGTTATCCAGTAATAAACGTAGTAAGAAAAGTCTTTTGGCATGCAAAACTCTTCAGATAGCCTTTTAAAAACTTTAAAATAAATAGGGTTTTTTATGGAATTTATATTAAATTTGTTGTCATCTTTTATTAAAAGCTTGATGTTTATGCCTTCTACTTCTATTCTTTCTTTGTAGTATGGGTTGTATGGATTTTCTTGGTAAACTTCTTGAGCTTTTTTCAATGCAATAGGTATCAAAGAATCGTTTGTAACGCTTAGATTTTGCTTTAGGTATAACTTTAGCGTATAGTTATAATAATTTTTTGCTTCTTTAAAAGCTTCTAAACTGTAGAATATAGCTCCCAAAGAAAAAAGTAAAGCCAACAGTACTATCATTCTATATTTATAGTAGGGTTTACAACGGTTCCTCCAAAAACAAGGCGCATCCTTTTGAAAGGAAGATTTATAAGTCCCACACCAGATATTTTTGAATTTGTGAGGGTGTTTTGGTCTATACTAACAATGCCGTTTCCTTTTACGTTGACGGTTGTATTGAAAATGTTTGCCTCACCTTCAAAGGTAAAGTGTGTTTTTTTAAAGTTTAGTTTTAGGCTTTTAATATAATAACCTTTTATGTTTAACATTTTAAAATCCATAAAACCATCCACATAGGTTGGTGTAAGAATCATTTTCGAATCCATTTGGCCTTGAGACTTTGAAACTTTGATACAAGAAAGCGGAAACCTTTTAGAGCTTATATATATGTGTTTTAATAGCATATTCTCTCTTAAATCAACGTATCCATTTTGGCAAGTAAAAGAAGCATTTAGTATAAAAGGTGGGTAAAATCCAATACCTACGTAGGAAAGATGAGCTAAGTATTGAAAGTTTGTTGAGGGGCTTTTGGGATCTTTATAAAAGATTTTCACATTGTTTAAATCTATGCTTGTTATATATTCTTTTGCTTTTTTGTAGTATACGTAATATCCGTTTTTTGCCATTATATATCTTGCTATTAAAAGCTTTTCACCAAATAGTATAATTCCCAAAAATACTGTAGTTATGAAGGCTACCAAATAAAGCAAATATGCTGGTTTGAAAACGGTTTTTAAACTAAAAGACCCGGAGCTCATATGATATCTAATATAAAATCTTGAATAGAATGCCACTCCTCTTCCGTTAACTGGACGTATACTCTATCGTTGTCTTCGTAAATCTCAGGTGTTAGTTCGGAGATGTAATCTATAAAATTTTTGGCTTTTTGTTTACCTACGCTTATGGTGTATATTTTGTTGTCCCATTCACCGCTTTCGTTTTTTTCCAAAGATATATCAATCCATATGTCGTTAAAATCGTAAGACAGCATAAACCCAGATGGTTCTGAAAGTTCTAGTTCTTTTGTTATCTCTTTTATGGCTTTTGCTATAATATCTCTATTCACGCTTTTACCTTTTTCCTTTCTATATACATGAGTATCAAAGTAAAAATCATAGCTATAACGAGCGTAAAAGAGCCAAACCTCAAAACAGATTGTACGGCGTAAGCTTGGGAGATAAGAGATTGAAGACCTATTACAAGAGCTTTAACCTTTAAGAGGCTTGTGTTTAAAAGCCACCTCAACGCCTCAAGCCTATAGTAAATATAGTGTACATGCGTATAATTCATATTGTTTATATTATCATATATATAAGCGCTACTTGTGGTAAATGTATTGGTGGCTATAGAGGTTCCAGCTGCAGCCCCTATGAGCCTAGCATAGTTGTATAAAGCAGAACCAAGTGGGACTAGATCTTGTCTTAGGTGCCTAAGAGCCAAAGCTGTAAGAGGTGCAAAGAAAAGCCCCATACCAACGCCCACGAAAAACATATAAAAAGATATGTTTAGCTTAGGTGTGAAAAAATCTACATGAGAAAGGAAAAAATGTATGTCTATGAAAATAATACTTTGACAAGCAAGAAGAAGTATCTTTGGATCCAGCCTATCGCTTAGTTTTCCGCCTATAGGAGAAAATAGTACTATGCCTATTGCAAAAGGAAATATGTATAAACCTGTATCAAAGCTTCCAAGTCCTCTCACTCTCTCAAAGTAAACCGGCATTATGTAAAGAATTTGGAAAAAAGCAAGCCCATACACCAACACAAATGTTATTACAGCATAATCAAATTCTTTGTATTTGAATATGTCAAAGCCTATAAGAGGGTGTTTTGATATTAAGTCTGATATTAGAAAAGCTAAGAAGCAGATAACAGCGATACTCAAAAACACTATAGTTTTTATTGAGCTAAACCATTCCCACTTCTCTCCTCTTGATAACAAGACTATAAGGCTCGTTGACGCTGTTGCTAAAAGCCCAAAACTTACGTAGTTAAAAGGTTTTTCATGCTTTTGCTGGTTGTGAAAATCAGGAAGCAGTATCAAAGATGCAAAGAATATTGGTATGATAAAAGGTAAATTCATGTAAAATATCCATCTCCAAGACATGTATTCTACCAGATAACCACCAATAGTAGGACCCAAACCAGGTGCAAACGCAACTCCCATGGCATACATACCCATGGCCATTCCACGTTGTTCCGGTGGAAAAATCCTAAATATTATAGCTTGAGCGGCAGGTATCAAAAACCCTTCCCCTATACCTTGAATAGATCTTGCTATTATCATTGTGCCTATGTTGTCTACTGCGCCTGACAGTGCACTCCCAAGCGCAAAAAATACAATACCAGCAAGGTAAACCCTTTTAAGGCCGTAAAGGTTTGTAAAATGATTAAAAACCAATATTGTGATAGCTGTAGCCACAAGATAACTGATGGAAACCCACTGTATGCCGTAAATATCCGTAGAAAGGGGAGCTATCATCTTTGGCATAGCCACGTTTACGCTGGTTATACCAAGTACAGCTACAAATGTACCGCTTAAGACAATAAACGTATATAACCATTTCATATAGTTTCCTCTAAATGCTTCCTTAATTTTTCTAAGGCTTGAGACTTTATCTGAGATATCCGTGATAAAGACACATTTAAAATCTCTGCTACCTCTTTTATGCCAAGCTCTTCATAAAATAAAAGCTGCAAAACTAACCTTTCTCTCTCTTCAAGTTTGTCAACAGCCTCTTTTAACTTTTCCGCTAAATCTGATTTTATAGCATATTCTTCTGGAGTTTCAATGCTTGATATTACAAAGTTATCGTAGGAACTTTCATTTTCTTCTGTTATTTTATACACTATGTCCTCTAAACTTTGCAGGTAGGAAAAAGATATCTTATAAAGGCTGTTTTGATATTCTTCTAAGCTTTCACCTAAAATGCTACTTATCTCTTCGTCAGTTGGCTCTCGCTGGTGTTCGTTTTGAAAATTTCTTATAATTTCTTTTATTTTATGCTCTTTATCTCTTATGTTTCTACTGCCGAAATCAAGGCTTCTAAGATAATCGTAAATAGCCCCTTTTACTCTAATTTTTATGTAAGACTCTGGATTTTTTGACTCATCAAGATGGTCTATGGCGTTGATAAGCCCTATTATGCCGTTGCTAACTAAATCGTTGTAATCTACGCTTGGGGGTAAATTTCTAGATATCTTACCGCATATCTTTTTTACAAGCGGTATATATTCTAGAATTCTCTTTTCTCGTTGCTCTTTTTTTTCTACGTCAAAATCTTTGTTTATGTTTGTAGACATCTTATGCCCTCTAATATCTTTAAATTCATATATTTGATGTATAACATACATCTATTATATTTGTTGGAGTCCTATTTTTCAAGGATTTTAAAAAGATTGCGAGTAAATATCTTGAAAGAAGTTTGGATAAGATATGCTTACGCAAGAAGGGTCGTCTAGCTCAGGTTCTGTTCCAAGCACCATACCAAGTATGCTCATGCTCATAGCAATCCTGTGATCTTTAAAAGACTTTATCTCTTTTAGTTTTAACTTGCAAGGACCCTTTATGCTAAATCCATCTTCAAACTCCTCTATAATAGCTCCGGCATTTTTTAGATTCACGTAAATAGCTCTTATGCGGTCACTTTCTTTTTTCCTTAGCTCTTTTGCCCCTTTTACCAAACTAATGCCTTCTGCAAAGCACATAAGTACAGATAAAATGGGTATTTCATCTATCAAAGAAGGTACATCTTTTTCGTCTATGCTTATTGCTTTTAAATTTGGTGAGTATCTAACTTCTATATCGGCTATGTCTTCTCCGTTCTGATGCCTTTTGTTTATATAGTTTATATTTGCTCCCATATCTTTTGCTTTTCTAAAAAAACCATCCCTGGTTGGATTTATAAGCACATCTTTTAATAAGACATAACTATCTTTTGTAAGCATTGCAAGAGCTGCTATAAAAGCTGCCGAAGAGGGGTCAGCTGGTACATCTATATCAATAGGGCTTAGCTCTCCACCGGCTTTTATTTTTACGATATATTTGTCGTTTGAAATAATGGTTATGTTGGCACCCATGCTAGAAAGCATCCTCTCGGTATGGTCTCTCGAGATATAAGGTTCTATAACCTCTGTTATAGTGTTTTCTTTTGCTAAAAATCCGGCTAAAAGAATGCAAGATTTCACTTGAGCTGAAGCCTCTTTGTTTTCAAAGGTACCGCCTATTAAATCTCCTCCTTTTATAGCTATGGGAAGCAAAGAGGCATCTTCTCTTCCTATTATAGTAGCCCCCATCAAAGATAAAGGCCTTGTAATCCTTTTCATAGGTCTTTTTTTTAGGCTATCATCCCCTGTTAAAACGCTAAAAAAATTAAAACCTGCCAATATACCGGATGTTATTCTGGCGGTGGTGCCGGAGTTCTTTGCATCTAGTATGTCTTGTGGTTCTTTGAAGTATTCTTTGCCACCTTTTATCTCTAAGGTGTTGTTTTCTCTTCTTATATCTATGCCAAGCTTTCTAAATATATCTAACGTAGCTAGGGTATCTTCTGCCACTAACCAGTTTTTTACATAGGATGTGCCACTTGCTAAAGCTCCAAACATCACACTTCTATGAGATATAGATTTGTCCGATGGTACCCTTAGCTCTTTTTCTATTTTCTCTACTTTTTTTATTATCATAAATTAACTCCTATAAGCATAGATGCCAATATTATCATGCATACAAATATTATAAGTCCGTAAGCGATATAAAGGGCTTTGTGGGTTTTGTAAGTGCCTTTGTTTATATCCTCTATAGTTTTTATAAAATTTATTCCGCCTATTACAAGCGTTGATATGCCAAAAAATATAAATACAAAACCCATACCCTCAAAGTGACCGTTGATGTTTATCTTGGTATGAAGCATAATAGACAATTGTTTTAAAAAGAAATCGAACTTTTCAACCACAAACCCAAAGGCTATAAGACCTATGGCGGTTCTTATCCAAGCTAAAAACGTTCTTTCGGCAGCCATGTATATACGAGGGTCTATTACTTCTTTTTGGCTCACCTTTTCGCCTCCTTGTATATATTTTATATCCAAATAAAACTTAACAGCTAAGAAAAAAAGAGCCAAAAGGGAAGGCCAAATCAATATAGTGTGAAGTTCTCCGAAAAAGATCGCCAGCTTATAAAAACCAGTATAAAAAAAATATATTTCAAGTCTCTTTGCCACTATTCCGCTACCAAAAGCAAGTAGTATGAATTTGAGATATGTAAGGTATGTTCTTTCTAAAGACATGTAGAGCCTTGGCTCGTCTACAGATGGCAAATTTTTAAATATTATCACTTGTTCCTTATCTCTCTAAAGATAAATAAAACTACGCCTATTATCGCAAGTACAAGTATAAGCGGCTCTAACAAAAAAATAAGTTTCATGCGCTAGCTAACTTTTCCTCCAATTCTTTTGCTTGTAAAGCAGATATTATATCATCTAAATCTCCATCCAACACATCTTGAAGCTTATGTAATGTAAGGTTTATCCTATGGTCGGTAACTCTATTTTGTGAGAAGTTGTAAGTTCTTATTTTTTCGCTTCTTTCTCCGGTACCCACTTGCTCTTTTCTTTCTTTGTCGGTTTCCTCTTTTTTCTGCTTTTCATAAAAATCTTTTAATCTAGCGTAAAGTATACGCATGGCTTTTAACTTGTTTTGAAGCTGGCTTCTTTCGTCTTGACAAGATATGCTGATACCGGTAGGGATATGCGTAATTCTTACCGCTGATTCTGTGGTGTTTACGTATTGTCCACCAGCTCCAGAGGCTCTAAAGGTCTCTATTCTAAGGTCTTGAGGGTTTATGACTACCTCTGTTTCGTCTGCTTCTGGTAATACTGCTACGGTGATAGTGGATGTATGTATCCTACCTCCAGATTCTGTAATAGGCACTCTTTGGACTCTATGCACACCGCTTTCGTATTTTAAATGAGAATAGACGTTTTTACCTTCTATTGAAACTATAACTTCTTTATAGCCGCCTAATCCTGTTTTGTTGGCTTCTAAGATGTTGAATTTCCAGCCTTTTCTTTCGGCGTACCTTTGGTACATTCTAAGAAGGTCTGCAGCAAAAAGGGCTGCTTCTTCTCCTCCAGCACCAGCTCTTATTTCGAGTATGACGTTTTTGCTATCGTTGGCGTCTTTTGGTGTAAGTACGTTAATGAGTTCTTTTTCTTTTTGTAAAAGCTTAATGTTTAAGTTCTCCAGCTCTTTTTCTGCTAGCTCTCTTAAATCTTTGTCTTTTAAAAGCTCTTTTGTATCTTCTATATCTTTTAGTATTTTGTTGTAATCTTTGTAAAGTTCATGTATGTAGGATAACTCTTTTAAATCTTTGCTAAGAGCTTTGTAAGTATCTGCATCTTTTGTTATATCAAGGGATGCTAGCTTCTCTTCCGTTTGTGCATACTTTTGTTCTATATCTTGTATTTTTTCTAAGAAGTTTTTTGGAAGCATCACCCCTTGACCGCGTCAGTTTTTCTTGTCAAGCTCCAAGAATGCCGGTTTTAACTTTAACTTTCCAGCGTAAAAAGGATGGCATTGGTTGCATGTTTCCAAGTACACTGTACCACCTTTTACAGAAAGAAGAGTAAATGTGTTGCCACAACCGCAGTGAAAAATAGTCTCTTTTAACTCAGGATGTATATCCTTCTTCATAAAAACCTCCTTTTAAAATTCTAAGTCTAATATTTTATCACAAAGATTTTAAAGATATCAATGTTTTTGCATAGTTTTTACAGTCGTAATCCAAAGCTCTTTTTTTAGACATATTAGAGTAATGTTTTTGTTTTTCCTGATTTTCCAACATCTCTATCATAGCATTTGCTAAGGCATCTACGTCTTTTGGCGGTACCAGTACTCCAAACTCATTTTTTAATATCTCTTTTGGCCCACCAGGACATTCGTAAGATATCACAGGTAGTCCAAAATGCATAGCTTCTATTATCACGTTGCCAAAACCTTCAAAGATAGAGCTTAATACAAAGATTTTTGAATTTTTAAGATATTTGTAAGGATTTGTTTGATAACCAGTGAGTATTACATCGTTTTCAAGTCCAAGCTCTTTTATCTTTTTTTCTAATAGAGACCTCAAATCTCCTTCTCCTATTATGACAAGTTTTGAGTCTTTGATTTTATCTTTTACTTTTTTAAAAGCCTCAATAAGATAGATTTGACCTTTTTGTTCGGCTAACTTGCCTATGTTTATTTTCATAGCTTGTATTATAACAAAGTTTGTATGTTAAAATACTTTTATGAAGGCGCTTTTTATAGGGGCTAGTTCTGATTTGGCCATAGCTACAGAGGAAGAGTTTGCTAAAAACGGTTTCGAGCTTTTTCTAATAGCAAGAAACAAAGATAGACTTGAAGAGATTGCAAACCATATAAACGTTTTATCTTCAAAAAAGCCTAATACTTATGTTTGTGATTTAACAGATTACGATACTTTAGAAAAAATAATGGATGAAATATTTTCACAAAACGTCATAGATGTAGTGCTGATATTCCAAGGATATCTGCCAAAGGACCCTTACGATAAAAAAGAGATTTTAAATACTGTAGATGTAAATTATACTTCTTGTGTGATGAGCGCAAACTTTGCCATAAAGCATTTTTTAAAACAGCATCACGGTATGCTGATAGGCATCTCTTCGGTGGCGGGAGATAGGGCTAGACCATCAAACTCTTTGTACGGCTCCACCAAGGCTGGTTTTAGTTTTTACCTTGAGGGTCTAAGATATTGCATGGCATCAAAAAATATACATGTAATGACTGTAAAACCAGGTTTTATAAAAACAAAAATGACTAAAGATATATCGTTTCCGAGCTTTTTAGCGGGAGAAAAAGAAAGAGTAGCAAAAGATATATACGATGCTATGCTAAAGAAAAAGGATGTCCTTTATACGCCTTCTTTTTACGAGCTTATAGTAAGAGCTTTAAAAGTTGTGCCATCTTCTTTGATGAAAAAGCTCGGTAAAAACAAATGTTAAATGTTAAAATCAGAAGGTTATATACTAAACCGCTTTTATCTTTTAGAGGCTGAAGAAACCGAAGCTCTTACAAAGATTGTGCAAGTTTATTTAAAATCAAGAGGGCTTGTCACTCTTTATGTAAGAGATATATATGTAGATTCCAATCTTTTTGGGAAACTTGAGCTTTTTGACAAAGTAAACATATGGTGGGAATCTGCAAAAGACTTGGCAAACCTGGTGGATATAATAGATTACGAGAGAAATAAAAATCTATATTCTTATGGAAACTATATGGGATTTTCTTATATTTCAAAAGCTATAAAAGAAGAGATAAAGCTATACGATGAGTATGTTTATGGACTTTTGGAGTTTTTTTGGCGTTATGATTTTGGAAAAAACTTTTATATTCCAGTGTTGTGGTTTTTAATAAATGTAGCAGACTATTTTGGTTTTAGGCCTTTATTTTTGGATAAAGATTTTTCTAAAAGCCCAAATTTTTTGTATATAAACCTTCAGGATGGAGATATAGGAGTATCAAAATACTCTATGAAAGTGAGAAAAAATGTATTAGAAATTTTAAAAATCATATCAAACACCGATTTAGAAAATATAGGTGATGTAAAAATGAGTATATCAGATGCCAAAGAAGGTGCTAAATTTATGATGAGGCTTTTTAGAGGTTTAAGCAGATGAAAAAATTTGGTATTACGATGGGTGACCCAGCAGGGATAGGACCAGAACTTATACTAAAGCTTCAAAACGACATGGAAGACGAAAACGCATATGTAATATATGGAGAAGAATACGTTTTAAAGCATGCTTCAAGTGTTTTGGGGGAAAATTTTTACTACGAAAAAATAAATAGCGTAGACGACATAAAAGATAAAGGCGTATATTTGATATCCTTGGGGTTAAAAGGTGCTTTGGAACCCTCTCCTTCTTCTGGGCGCCTTGCTATAGCTTATCTTGCAAGAGCTACAGCAGATGCTATTTCAAAAAAACTAAACGGCATTTTAACTATGCCCATAAACAAGTATTTTGCAAAAGCCTCTGGTTTTAGCTTCAACGGTCAAACAGAGTATCTTGCTTTTGCTGACAACAAAAAAGATTTTGCTATGATGATGTATGGAGATTCTATAAAAGTGGTGCTTGCTACTATACACATACCTTTAAAAGATGTGGCAAATACCATAAGCATAGAGCTTATAAAACAAAAAATAAAACTTATAAAAGAATACATACCAAAGTACTTTCATTTTATACCAACTGTAAAGGTGCTTGGCTTAAACCCCCATGCCGGAGAAGGCGGGCTTATAGGTGATGAAGAGGCAAAAATTATAATACCAGCCATAAGGGATGAGGATGTTGTAGGGCCAATCCCACCGGATACGGCTTTTATAGACATAAAAAGGGACGACGTATTTCTTTGTATGTACCATGATCAGGGTCTTATACCTTTTAAGATGTTGGCTTTTGATAAGGGCTCAAACGTTACCATAGGACTTTCGTTTTTAAGAACATCACCAGACCACGGTACTGCTTACGATATAGCTTATAAAGGACTAGCAAGAGTGGATAGCGCAAAATACTCTTTGGAGCTTTTAAAAAAATATGGATATTAAAAGGCTTGAAGGCACAGCTTTAAACGAGACTATTTTAAACTCACAGCCCTTAGAAGTTTCCAAGGAATCTGAAAACCTTGCCATAGCTATAAAGACTACAGTTTCCCAAGCTCTTCTTGGAGCTTTGAGCGATGAGTTATCAAAACAAGGTTTTATAGAAGCCACTGTAGAAGATGTAAAGCCAAACGCTTATAAACTAATGCTTAGCAACGGTGTAGAGATTGAAGTAAACGCTGCCACTACCCTTGATATAAAGAAAAATGATATACTAAAGCTCCTTATAAGCTCTATAAATCCTCTTGTTCTAAAAATAGCCGATGCGAAATCTCCATCATCTCCTATAAGCGCTTTAAATAAAGCTATGGATTATGAGGCTGCAATCCCTTCCCAAAGCCTTTCTAAAAACGATGTTGAAAATAGCGGACTTTTTTATGAAAAAAAGCTTTTAGATTTTCTCTTAAAAGCCAAAGACCTTTCAACCCTTACGCAGGATAGCAAATACAAGCTTCTTCAAGACATAGTAAACACTGCCAAAGATATAAAAAGTTTAGAAGCTTTTAAGAATCTAAGAGAAGATGTAAAAGTAGCCATAGAAAACATAGCAAACGCCAACATTACAAAAGCAGATTTAGAAACACTTTTTAAATCACAAAGCCCACCAGAGGATGTAAAAGATATACTTAGTTTGCTGTTGACCCAAGAACCTCAAGATATTCCGAAAGATGTTTTAAACTACATACCAAAAGCTCAAAGCATATTAGCCAATATAGAAAAAAATTTTATTTTTAATGCAAAATCTCTTCCAAATTTTGTTTTAGAACTTTCAAGCGTTTTGAAAAATATGCCAAAGGATATAAAAGATATCTTTTTTAAAAGCCTACAAAACATTCTAAACATAAAAAATCAAAGCGCCAAAGAACTCTTAAAATCAAACCCAGAGTTGTTGTTTGATATCTTAAATGCAAAAGATCCAAAGGAGCTTGTAGCAAATATACAGGACAACACTTTGAAAGCTATTGTTGGCAACGTATTAAAAGATATAAACACTGTCAAACAAGATATTTTAAACCAGATATCTCAAAATCCTGTAAAGGTATTGGAATTTTCAAAGCATATAAAGGAAGCGTTAAACAACTTGCAAAGTAATGTAAGTTTTGATACTAAGCTTAACCATCTCAAGGAAAACGCAAATACGCTTTACAATATAAACTTAGCTCAGCAGTTTATACTTCAAAACAACGCATTTTTTGTAAATTTTGAAGAGGGTTCAAAAAAGGGTTTTGGAGCTTTTAAAAAAGAAGAAAACACCTATAGGGCTTTTATAAAGCTAAACTGGGAAGATGGATTTTTAGGAAGCATTTTAGAGATGCCAAAAAACGACACAAAAAGGATTTTTGTAAAATTTTATACAGACATAGAGCCTCTTTCAAAGCTTTTGGAATCTTCTAAAGATGAGCTTGATAATGTGCTGAAAGAAGAAGGTTTAAATTTAAACGCTTTGGAAGTTTTTATATTAAAAGCCCAAGAATTTGACTTAGAAGTGGCAAGAAACATAACCCAAAGTTCAAATTTGAATATTTTTACATAGTATGGATGAAAAAGAGAAAAAAGCCATAGCCTTAAAATACGAAAGAGGAAAGGACAACGCTCCTCGTCTTGTAGCAAAAGGAAAAGGTTATATAGCCCAAAAGATTGTAGAACTTGCCAAAGAGCATCAAATACCTGTTATCCAAGATGAAAAACTTCTATCCGCTGCTTACAACCTTGATATATATGAAGAGATACCGCCAGAGCTTTACAAAGCTGTTGCAAAAGTCCTTGTTTTTGTAGAAAAGCTAAAAAAGAGGCTATGACTCTAATAGACCTATATCAAATTCTTTTATCTTCTTTTGGTTATCAAAACTGGTGGCCAATAGATGCTGATTATCACAAGACCCACAATACAGATCCCAAAGATGAGATAATAATAGGAGCAATTCTTACTCAAAACACCAACTGGAAAAACGTAGAAAAGGCTTTAGAAAACCTAAAAACCAATAAGCTTTTAAGCCTAAAAGCTATAAAAGATATAGATATTGAGCTTTTAAAAGAACTAATAAGACCATCAGGCTTTTTCCAAAGAAAAGCAAAAATACTGAAAGAAGTATCAAATCTGGAAGAAAGCCCCACTAGGGAAATCCTGTTAAACATAAAAGGCATAGGTAAAGAAACCGCCGATTCTATACTTCTATACGCTTACAACAAGCCTTACTTTGTAATAGATATGTATACCAAAAGGCTTTTAGATAGACTATTTGATATCACATTCAAAGAATACGATCAATATGCAAGCTTCATAACATCTCAAATACCACAAGATATCGATATCTATAAAGAATACCATGCCCTTATCGTAGAGCATGCAAAAAGATACTGCCGAAAAACTCCAAACTGCGGCGAGTGTATATTAAAAGATATGTGCGTAAAGAAAGTTTTTCATTCAAGCAAATCGTAGATATCTTTTCTATGCCCTAGCGCCAATATATAAATTTCCTTCTTCTCCTCGTTAACTCTAAAGATTATTCTATAGTCTCCTATTTTTAATCTATAATCTTCATGACCTGTGTATTTTAAGCGTTTTATATTTGATACGTTTGGGAATTGGCGTAGTTTTTCTATTGCTTTCTTTATTCTATGTCTTATGCTGTTATCTAAATTTTCAAATTCTTTTAGAGCGTGTTCTGAATAGTAAATATCATAGCTCAACGTTCCAATCTATCCCAAAATTCTTCATGAGTTAGATATTTACCTTGCTCTATTTCCTCTGCTCTTTTGTTTAGTTTGTCTATTAGCTCTTTTCGTTTTTTCTTCTTATAAAGCCTTTCGGCAGTTTTAATGATAAGGATTTTATCAGCTTCGTCAAGCTCTTTCAAATAAAAATTAAGATTTTTTGTTTTCATAAATATCCCACAAGAAAAAGGTAGTATATTCATGATAAGGTGCTATGATTTTTATTTGTTTGATTAAATAAATTGTGAGCGCTATTTTTTAAGGTATGATATAATATCAATTTATTAAAAGCTTTAAAAGGGGTAAATTGT
>PNJC01000060.1 GCA_002878215.1 Hydrogenobaculum sp.
CAAAAGCCAAATACGAATCTTTTGGACTTACTCTCATAGAAGCGATGTCTGTTGGTATTCCATGTGTTGCCTACAAAACTGATATTACAAAGTATGTCTTAGGAGAAGAAGGACTTTTTTACAGCACAAAAGAAGAGCTAAAAGATATAATCTTCAAACTAAAATCAGATAAAGCACTTTACGAAGAAAAGGCAAAATACTCCTTAGAAAGAGCAAAACTCTTTTACAAAGACCACGTAAAAAAGCTTTGGGAAGAGATTTTAAAAAGCTCTTGACATTTTGAAAAATCGCTGTTATGCTATTAAAAGTGAAATTTTCAGGAGGTTAAAGAATATGCAAAAAATAGAAAGTAAAACCCTTTTAAGTGAAGTTGTGTTGGCATAAGACATGATAGTTATGTCTCGCGAAACCAATGCTTGTAAGATTAGATATTATTACAATATATCGTTTGGAGCTTTTCATAAAAACAAATGTATAATATCATAGATATAGGATGTAGATGGGGATTTGCTGATAGGTTTATTAAAAACATAGATAAGCTTAACATTTTCGGCTTTGATCCAGATGAAGAAGAATGTAAGACGTTGCAAGCAAAATACAATCACCCGCATATAAGACTCGTACCTTTTGCCCTTTCTGATGATTTAAGAGAGTACAAGCTCCATATCACGGAAAATCCCGGATGTTCTTCTATCTACAAACCAGATGACTTTGTTTTAAACACATTTTTATGGTGCGGTGGGCAAAAACCAAAGTCCGAAGCTTATATCAAAACAATCACACTAGACCTTTGGGCTAAGGAAAACAACATATCTTCTGCGGATTATATAAAAATAGACGTACAAGGAGCAGAGCTTGATGTGTTAAGAGGAGCAAAAGATATTTTAAAGACCACCTCTTTCATAGAGATAGAAGTAGAGTTTAACCCACTGTACGAGGGTATACCTCTTTTTTCCCATATAGATTTATTTTTAAGAGACCAAGGTTTTGTGCTCTATAGGTTTTTGGATCTAAACCACTACGGTGTATTTGGAGAAAAAGAAGCAATTTTAAAAGATTTTGAACTAAACTTCGATGCCATTGTTGTAAAAGCACCCATGAGAGGCGGACAGCTTTATTGGGGTGATGCTCTTTACGTAAAAGAAAACATTGCAAAAGGAAAGTTATCAAGCGAAGAGCTTGAAAAAACTATAGAACTTGCAAATATCTTAGGATATTTTGACATAGCAAGAAGGCTTGAAGTTTTTAGAGCTTTTAAAAATGAAACCTATGTAGATTTTCTACACTTTCAAGGAATGCTATCAGAACATTCAAACATTGAAAGATTAAAAGAGATAGAATATCTGAAGCACCAATTGGAAATCTATAAATCAAAAGCTCAAAGATCTCAAGAGTTAGAAGATGAGCTAAATCAAACCAAAGAGCAGCTAAACTCCGTATTAAATTCTCGCTCCTGGCGCATTACCAAACCAATAAGAGAGTTTAAAAAGTTTTTAAAATCACTTTTAAGCTAAAATATAGTATAATAAAAACTATGAAAAAAGCACTAATAACAGGTATAAGAGGACAAGACGGGGCATATCTGGCTAAGCTTTTGCTTGAAAAAGGCTACGAGGTTTACGGGGCTGATAGAAGAAGCGGAGATTCTTCCAACTGGCGGTTAAAGGAGCTTGGCATTGAAAAGCATGTAAAGATTGTTTACATGGATTTATTGGAGCTTACAAATATAAGGCATGTTATAAAAGATGTTATGCCAGATGAGGTTTACAACTTAGCAGCCCAGAGCTTTGTAGGTGTATCTTTCGAGCAACCACTACTTACCACAGATATAGATGCTATGGGAGTTTTAAGGCTTTTAGAAGCCATAAGAGATATAAAACCAGATGCAAAGTTTTATCAAGCCTCTACATCGGAGATGTTTGGAAAGGTAAAAGCTATACCCCAAAATGAAGATACCCCATTTCATCCAAGAAGCCCATACGCCTGTGCAAAGGTATTCGCTCATTTTATAACCCAAAACTACAGGGAGTCTTACAACATGTACGCTTGTTCTGGTATACTTTTTAACCACGAATCCCCTCTTAGAGGTCTTGAGTTTGTCACAAGGAAGATTACTTATACACTCTCTCGTATAAAATACAACCTTGAAGATAAACTCATACTTGGAAACCTTGATTCAAAAAGAGATTGGGGATATGCTCCAGAGTATGTAGAAGGTATGTATCTTATGCTCCAGCAAGACGCTCCAGATGACTACGTCCTTGCCACAAATACTACTCACTCTGTAAGAGAGTTTGTAGAAAAAGCATCATCGGTGGCTGGGTTTGATATAGAATGGCAAGGAGAAGCAGAAAACACCAAAGGCATAGATAAAAAAACCGGCAAAACTATAGTAGAAGTATCAAAAAAGTTTTATAGACCAGCAGAAGTAGATCTTCTAATAGGGGATTACTCAAAAGCAAAGAAAAAGCTTGGCTGGGAACCAAAAACTAATTTTGATAAAATAGTAGAGATTATGATGGAAAAAGATTTAGAAAGAGCATCAAAAGAAGCGAAATGCCAATAGACGACAAATTTTACAAAGCTTTTGAAGAAAAGTTTAGAGGCTCCGAAGAAGAGATAAGAAAGCGTTTGGAGTTTTACACACCTCTTCTGAAAGTCTATGCAGAAGCCTACCCATCGTCAAAACCAAAAGCCCTTGACATAGGTTGCGGTAGAGGCGAGATGCTCTCTTTATATAAGGACTACGGTTTTGAGGCTTTTGGTATAGATATCAACAAAGACTTTGTAGAATACACCAAATCAAAAGGCTTTGACGTAACATACGCCGATGCGTTAGACTTTCTTAAAAGCCAAGAAGACAACACCTACGATATCATATCCCTTATCCATGTGCTAGAGCATCTTGAGTTTGAATACGCTTTTGAGCTTTATAAAGAAGTGCTTCGCGTCTTAAAGCCAGGCGGTAGCTTTTTAGTAGAATTTCCTTTTGCTGAAAATATACTAATGGGTACTATGTTGTTCTGGACAGATCCCACGCATATAAAACCAATTGACCCAGAATCGCTGAAGTTTATATGGGAGTATATTGGTTTTAAAAATGTAGATTATTTTGGTATAAATGGAGTTTATAAACCTCTAAACGAGATGAGCTTAAGCGATATGATTTCTTGGTATGTTGCTCCAAACATTGCTATGATTGGCGTAAAAGACTCCCCAAACAGCATGTACCTTGAAAAATTATTAAACAATTTAAATACCTTAAGACAAGATTCAAGCTATAGATTATCAGATGTGCTTTATGCAGTGGAGCAAAATTATCAA
>PNJC01000096.1 GCA_002878215.1 Hydrogenobaculum sp.
TTATAAGAGCTATAGTTTGCCTTGGCTTTAAAACAGATGTTAAAACAGAGTTCTGAGATGAAATTTCTGGAAATTGTATAGGGACATTTACTCCTTGGCTTATTGTTATATTTTGAGTACTTATATTTTGAGGCGTATTTTGGGAATAATAAACATCAACCATAAGCCTTTTTTTGTTTGTAAGCCTTGGTAATATAGTAATGCTCGTGCCAGTGTTGAGATAAGAAACTATTGGTATGTATGCAGGGGTGGAAACTACGCCAGCCACTGTCGGCGGTATATATATGTTGTATGAGCTTATATAAGATTGGGTATTGGTAGGGGCATATACTATGGGTTGGTTTGGCAACACTGTATAAGTTTCACTGTCGATGCTCCTTGTTTTGCCGTATTGCTCTAAAGCGTTCAATAGGGCGCTATAATTACTTCCAGTAATACTTGCCTTAAACAATAAATTTGTGCTATTCACAGTTGTCATAGGCGTATTTAAAGAAACGTTTAAGTTTTTTAAGTTGTTAAATAGTGCTTGAATATTTATACCGGTAGAGTATTCGTTTAAAAGGTTTATAGCTATTATATCTATTCTTATTTTTATGGGTTCTGACAGTTCTTTATTTAGCTTATTTACTATAGATTTTACAGTTTTATAATCGTTTATAGAGCCAAAAAATGTAAGAAGACCGGTATTTGGATCGTAAGATATCTTTGAATGTTTATCTTGTAAAAGAGGTGTTATAAGTTTTACAATGTTTTGATCTAGGTTTTCGTTGAAATTAAAAGTTGAGCTAGAGCTATTTGTACCTGTGTTTTGTATAGGGTTTGTGGCTGTACCTCCTAACATACCACCGCCAGAGGAGCTGTTGGTGACGCTTTGACCAAACGTCATATTGTAATTGTATGCCTTTGTAGTAGTCATTGGCACATTTAACTGAAATACAGCGCTTATATATCTTCTAACTACTATTTTCCCGTTTTCAACCTTATAATACAGGTTGTTGTATGCGCAGAAAGTATCCAATATACTTTTTAATGTACCTTGCCCATAGAAGCTAACCCTATCTTGCACGTTGTCTTTTAGTTCTATAGGCACTTGAGTTATACCTGAAAGATAAGATAAAACTTGTGGTATTGGTACATCTTTTACATTTAAGGTGACAGGTTTTAGCAAAAAAGCATTTTGGCTGTTTATTATAAAACCAGGTGATGTATTGGTTTTGTTTTTTGGTGTAGCTTCGTAGTTCCCTATTAGATGGTAAGAATAAGAGATTGATATAAACAGCAATATACCTATAAAAGCGAGAAACTTTTTCATTTACACTTGCCTTCTTTTATGGAGCTATTTAGTATACTATAGCCCTTATAACCTGTCCGAAGATTTAATATATGAAGCCAGTAAAATCTATGCCCTTCAAGACCACAGGGCGTAAGACATTGCAACGTATCACCTTTGTAAGAAGCGCCTATAGCAACAGATTTTATAGATGGATATTTGCGAATATAAGACACTGAGTCTACGCAAAAATATATGTTTTCAGGTCCATTTTTTATAAGCTCTTTGGCTGTTTTTCTTTTGTAGGGTTTGCCAAAACCTATGGACTTCTTGGAGCTTTCACTTTCTATCACAAGACCTTTTATAGAATGTTCTAGTTTTAGATCTCTTACTTCTTTTTCTATTTTTTCTAGCTTTTTAGAAAACAATTGTTGTTGTTCTTGTAGTTTTGTAACATTTTGCTCCAAATCTCCTACTTTCTTTTTCTCTTTTTCTAGATTTTTACTTAGTTCCTTTGTTTTTTTATTTAAATCTACCACCTTTTTTATGACGCCTATTTGAGATTCTACTATATCTCTAAAAGTAATCTTTGGTTGGTACTCGCCTTCTGCACCTGCTACGCAAGAGAATATAAATACTAAAAGCAAAAATATTATTTTGCCCATGATTTTGCTTGCTCTATAAGATTTTGATAAGAAGATGGCACTGAAACTGCACTTTTGATTGATTTGGAATTGGAAGTTTTAGTTTTTTGTTTCAGATCCTGTTCTATGGCAGATAGTTTAGCGTAGGTTTTTTCTTGTTGCTCTTGTAGTTTTGCTAAGGCTGTTTTTAACTCGCTTACCTCTTTGTTTAAATCCATTACTTTTTTCACGACTCCCACCTGAGACTCCACTATATCCTTAAAGGATATCTTTGGTGCATACTCATTTTGTGCGTTTGCATTTTCTATAATGCTACAAATTGCCAAAATCATTAAAACAAACTTCATTTTGCCCATAGCTTAGACCTCTCTATAAGATTTTCGTAATTAGGCGGCACTTTTATAGTATTTATATTTTCTTTTTTATATATATCTTGGGTTTCTGTTTTAGCTCCTACTTTCTCAAGGCCCAAAATTACTGTGCTTATATCATGTATTAACGCTTTTTTATTTACAGAGGGATTTACTATTCTCTTGGCTTCTGATAGAGCCATTTCCATAAAATAAAGGGTTTTGTCAAGATGTGTCTTGCCATAGTTTAAATCAAAATTTACACAGGGGTTTATAACGGCTTCTGCGGGTTTATACTCTACCCATATTACACCTTTTACACCTTCTTTTTGGAGCAGTTCTTTTGCATGGTTAGCATCAGCTTCACTATCAAATACTCCAAACACAACATCACCTATGCCATCAAGGGGAGTAAGTCCGTTTCTCATAGCTATAAACTTATAATAGCCTATCTTGTATGAGCTTAAATCTGATGAATCCATATAAACCCACCATCCAGACGGAATTACGTAAGACCCACATATGTTTTCTCTTTTCCTCATCTGCCAGCCCAAGAAAAAACCCTTTTTAAATATGTTTCTACTAACACTATCAAGAGCGTTTATATCAAGAGAGTAAGAGATAGAGCAAAAAATCATCAAGCATAGTAATATATTATAATATATCCCAAATTTCATATATACTATTATCGCATACAACATATTTTTTTTCAGGATTATAATATTATTGATATGAAAAGCTTGAAGCTAAAGACCATGCATCCCAATAAGCCTATTGCGAGGCCACTCGGTGTTTCAGATAATGTGCATCCCAATAAGCCCTTTGGGCCACTAGGCAGTTTAAAAAATGTGCATTCTAATAAGCCTCTTGCGAGGCCACTCGGCAGTTTAAAAAATGTTTATACTAATAAGCCTCTTGTGAGGCCATTATGCAGCTTAAAAGATATGCATTCTAATAAGCCTCTTGCGAGGCCACTCGGTGTTTCAGATAATGTGCATCCCAATAAGCCCTTTGGGCC
>PNJC01000090.1 GCA_002878215.1 Hydrogenobaculum sp.
CTTGCCCAACCATAAATTCTACATCTTGCACGTGTGTAGTTCAAAAAGGTATAGCTACTGGTACTGGTATATGTACATCTAACGCAAATGGTGCAGGTTGTACGTCTGCATAATATCCATTCTCTCCCCCGCTGAGGGGAGTTTTATATAATATTTTAATGAAAATATCAAAATCCCTTATAAAACAATCCATAAAAGAGTATGAATACGGAAATTTAGAAAGAGATAAGTATTATATATCTTATCTTGATGTAGATAAATCAAACGTTGTCCATAGAAAATTTGAAATACCATCAAATAAGATATATAGAAAAGGTGTTGATTTAACCAATAAAAAACTTCTTATAGTGACTGCTTTTGCCCTTGGGGATAGTATTCACTTTTTACCTATTTTAAAAGCTATAAAAAGAGCTTACAGTGGTGTATATATAGGATACGAGCATAAAAAAGACAACAAAATACTTTTAGACAACCCATACATAGATGAACTTGTGCCAAATCCAATAAGTATAGATGTGATAGATAAATTTGATTATATATTTGATCTTACAGCTCATGTAGCTACAGTTGGTTTTGACAATCAATTTGTACCAGATTATCTTGCATCGCTTTTTGATGAAAAAGTTTTTAGCTTTTATGAGAAAGATAAAAAACCGGATATAAGCTTATCTAATAATCCTGAAGTAATAGAAAATATTAACAAGATAAAAGACTTATCCAAAGGCAGGCCTATTTTAGGAGTTCATTTTGAAGCAAGTTCTATACATAGAAGGATACCACCAGATGTTTTAGATATCGTTTTAAACTATGCAAAAGATAGATACACTATAGTATCTGCTTACACAGATGCTGGTAAGGAGCTTGCCAAAGAGTATTTTGAAAAATACCCTTTTATAGTAGATGTATCTTCTTATGTGAAAGATGTGGAGCATCTTGTTCATTATGTAAATATATTGGATATTTTAATAAGCGCTGAAACATCGGTAGCCCATATAGGAGTGGGTATAGGGGGGCGTGGCAGACTTGGAGTGCCTACTTTGGTGGTTTTAGGTGCATCTTCTTTTGAAGCCGTTTATGATTATAAAGTCCCATATATAAAAGGAGTAAATGCAAGGTATGTGGGTTTAAAATGCTCAAGTCCTTGTAGAATACACGCTTTAAATACACCTTGTCCAGAGGCAAGAGTTTTAAAGGAGCTAAAAAAACAAGAGGATGATTATTCACCTTGTTTTAAGTTTATAGATAGGATTGAGCTTTTAGAAACCTTTAAATCTTTAGAAAAGCTTGTAGAAAATCAAAATTTAATGAGCCATGACAGACTTCTAGAGCAAGATAAAGAAGAGGTAATTTTACCACCAAACTTTGAAGAGCTTTATAGTTATTATTACAAAAGTAAAATTGTAAACGATTATATAGGAAGTGCTCATTTGTATTTTTATAAGTTTAGGCACAACATATACTATTTTATAAGGGAGTTTGCTTTAAAAAATAAAGTATTAAAGATAGAAGGATACGATAAAGCCCTTTATGAAGAGATTTTAAAAGATGCTTTAGATATAACTATAGATGAGAACTCTAACAACATCATAATTACAGATGGATTTTACAAAAATATAGATTTTGAAAAGTTAAAAGATAAAAAAGCTTTAATAATTTTTGCAAACAAAAATAGAGTTTACAACTTCGTCAAAAAAGGTACAGATATATTTGATTTGGGCGTGGTAAAGCAAAATGTAATTGAGTATTCAAAAGAAGAGCTTAGTTTTATGCTTTCAAAATATTTTAAAAGCTTTAAAATTTATGAAACACCTGCAAATATTTATGAATATGAATCTGTGTTTGGTAAATCTGTATCCTTGGAAGACCAAGTCGCTCACAACACGTTTTTAAGAGATGCCATAAACTCTTTGCAAGGTGCTTTTTTGGTGGCTGTTGTAAATGAAGATATAAATTTACGGCATCATCTTGATACGTTTAGTGCTATGCAATATGAGTATCTTGTGGCTGATAAGTATAAAGATATTAGTTTTTATACTAAAAGCTCAAAAAACTCTGATTTTGATATAATAGAGTTAAACGCTGGTAAAAAATTAAAAGTTTTTTTGGCTTTTGATAAAGATAAAAATTCTCCCACTCAAGAGCTTCATAATTTTTATAATACTTTCAAAGAGCTTGATTGTAGCATATATACAGCTTTTATACCAGAACAAGATTACAACTCAAAAAAAGATACAATCCTAACTACTCTTTCAAATATAGGTATTGATATAGTATTTACAGATTTTAAAAACCTAAAACAAAAAACCTATCTAAACTATATATCTTCAAAGATAGTGTTTATAGATAGAGAATCAACGTTTGAAGATTTGATAAATCAGTTTAAAGATAAAAAAGACAAAAAAGATGATGTTTTGAAAAAATTAAACGATATTTTCAATAAGTTTTCTCCATCAAAAACTATTTATTTATCCACAGACAATAGAGTTGTTGAATTTTTAAAAGATAAGTCTTTGGATGCAAGGCATTTTTACGGATATTTTGTAAAAGATAACGTAGAAAAAAATTCAAAAGGTTCTCAGGTGTTATTTTTATCTGAATGCTCTATTCATAAAACCTATGCCGATAATTCTATAACAGATTTTTTTATTAAAAAACTATCAAACTTTAGGACTTCTTTAAAAGCTCTAAAAGAGGATATAGCTCTTCAGGATTTGAGAGAATACTTCTACGATTATCTTTATATGGGAGCTTACGCTTGTAAATTCAACGACAACAGTATAAAGCATTTTGGATTGATAGATTTTGATGATGAGATGGTGTTTAGAGTAGCCCTTAGTACCATTTCAAAAACAAGAGATTTTCCTGTTGTTATACATCCAAAAGATATAAAAACCATTATGAACTCGAAAAATATAATAATAGGACTAAGCGATATAATATCAGATACACTAAATAAAAGATTTTTTGAGGCTTTTAGCAACAAAACCATGTTTATAACAGACTATAAACCAATACTTGAAGATATGTTTGGCAAATACGGCGAGTATATAAGTGGATTTTCTATAGAAGATATCGTAGAAAAAGCAAATTACTTTAAAGAAAACAAACAAGAGGCAAAAGAGATAATAAATTATATAAGTAAGAGTATACAAGATTTTGAGCTTAAAAAGGTGATAAAAGGTATAATATAGATAATATGCATTTAAATAAAAGGAATATTTTTATCTTAAAAGTTTATATTTTGGGTCTACTTTTTATAATAT
>PNJC01000044.1 GCA_002878215.1 Hydrogenobaculum sp.
CAAATGCCAGACGGTACAAAAAAAGTGGTAAGGTTTGACATGAACCTTTTAAACTGCCTATTCTGTGGATTATGCGTGGATGCTTGCCCAGTAGAATGTCTTACTATGTCGGATATACATGAGATGGCCGTTTACAGAAGGGCTCAAGCTGTCATTCATATGGATGATATGGAAAAAATAGGAGCTACAAACGCCACCGTAGTTAGAAACTTGCCAGATAGAATATGGCGAGACGATAAAGAGAGAGAAACTCTCTGGGGTAAGGTGAAATGGAACTTTTAGTGTTCGTGGTTATTTCCACTATAGCTATTGCAAGCGCTTTAGGGGCTATTCTTGTCAAAAGCCCAATACACGTCATGGTATGGTTTCTTGGATTTATTTTATCAGTAGCAGCGTCTTTTTTTGCCCTCAAAGCAGACTTGCTCGCTGGTTTGCAACTTGTAATATACGCAGTGGCTATAGTGGTTTTTTATGTGTTAGTAATTACCACTATACCTTGGGAAAAGGTTAAGATGTTTGAGGGATTTTATAAAAAAGAGTTTGTATTTGCATTGCCAGCTTTCTTATTTACAGTAGGAGCTTCCATTTATCTTGTCATAAACTCAAGACTTTCTAATTTGAGACAGCCTTTACCAAAAGACAACGTAAGCGCTCTTGGAACGGTACTTTTCACAAAGTATATAGCACCTTTTGAGTTGGCATCATTTATTTTGTTAATAGCTATGATAGGTGCTATAATATTTGGCAAGGAGAAAGCCAATGGATAAATACTACTTGCTTCTTGGTATAGTGCTTGTGTTCATTGGTATTTTTGGTATTATAATAAGGAAAAACTTAATCACTATGCTAGTAGCCACTGAAATTATGCTAAACGGCGTAAACATATCTTTAGTATCTGTATCCCATTTTTTGGGAAAGGTGGATGCTCAGGTAATGAGTATAATAGTTTTGACTGTAGCTGCCTCAGAGGTGGCGATAGGCCTTGGTTTGGTGGTATCTATTTTTAGATTAAAAGGTTATGAAGCTTCTGAAGAAATAACGGAGTTGAGGGATTGATGCAATCTCTAATACTTCTTTTCCCACTGCTATCCTTTATAACGATAGGGCTGTTTGGCAGACGTATAGGTGATCTTGCATCAGGCGTAATAAACGCCGGTGCTGGTATATTGAGCTTTATAGTGGCTCTTATCACCATGCTGTCTATGAAAGGACCAGAAGATATAGTATTTTACAAATTCTTACCTTTATCAAACACATCTTTAGACATAGGTATATATATAGATAAACTGTCTATCACCACTACAGTTACCGTTACTTTTGTAGCCAGTGTTATATTTGTATACGCAATAGGCTATATGAGATATCTTTTTGGTAACTGGACATTTAAATTCTTTGCATACTTTAGTTTGTTCTTGTTCTCAATGCTTCTTATACTGCTGGGAGATTCTCTTATACTTATGTTCTTTGGATGGGAAGGTGTTGGTCTTGCATCTTATCTTTTGATAGGGTACTTTCATGAAGAAAAGTTTGCTACAAAGGCAAGTTTAGAAGCCTTTGTGATGAATAGAATAGGAGACTGGTCTTTTATTTTAGGTATCATATATACTTTTTGGTTGTTTGGTACGTTATCCTTGCCAAAACTTTTTGAGAACGCCAACTATGTTCCCGGTATCACTTTAGCTACGCTTCTTCTTTTTGGCGGTGCTGTGGGCAAATCAGGACAAATTCCTCTACATACGTGGCTTCCAAATGCAATGGCTGGTCCAACTCCTGTATCAGCACTTCTACACGCTGCTACAATGGTGGCTGCTGGTGTTTACATGGTGGCAAGACTTTATCCAATATTTTCTTTGTCCCAAACAACGCTAAGCTATATAGCAATAACAGGTGTTGTTACAATGCTTTTTGCCGCTTTGGTGGCTACAGTGCATGACGATATAAAAAAGATAATAGCTTTTTCTACCATGAGTCAATTGGCAATCATGTTTACAGCCCTTGGTATGGGATTTCCAACAGCAGCTATGTTTCATCTTACAACACACGCTTTCTTTAAGGCTCTCTTGTTCTTAGCTGCCGGTGCTGTAATAACAGGGCTTCATCATCACACTCAAAACATATTTGAAATGGGTGGTCTCAAAAAATACATGCCTATTACCTTTTCAGCTTTTATGATAGGTGCGTTGGCACTTTCTGGCTTTCCTCCCTTTGCCGGTTATTTTTCAAAAGATGCTATAGTATCTTCGGTAATGGATAAAAATACGCTTGTAGCCACGTTAATACTTGTAGCTTCTATGCTTACAGCTTATTACATAACCAGAGAAGCTTTTGTGGTGTTCTTAGGACAAGGGCATTACCATGAAGAACCTCACGAAGTAGAACCTATAATGAGCTTTCCAATGCTTATACTAAGCTTTCTATCCCTTATGGGTGGATTTTTGCTTTGGAACTATTTCTCCTACATGAACAGCTCTATAGAACCACCTTCTTCTTTCATAGCACATTCTATTTACGGTATCTTAGTTGCCATAGTAGGTATATCTCTTTCTTATCTTTTGTATGTCAAAAAAATTGTAGATCCAAATACGCTTTACGAACTATTTAAGCCTATACACACTCTTATGAAATCTCAGTTTTACACAGAATACATCTATCACAACATAATAGCAAAAGGTTATCTTGCCATATCAAGGCTTATATATAAAGCAGTAGATCGTATAATAATAGATGGATTTGTGAACGGGGTGGCAAAAGTATTTATGATTTTAGTAAGATTTGTTTGGGAATTTATAGATATAAGGTTTATAGACATAATATTACATAAAATTGTCATATGGACCTTTTCTTTTGGAAGAAAATTGAAGATTATTCAAAGTGGATATTTAAATCAGTATATATTTGTCATTCTCTTAGGAATTGTGATAATATTAGGACTTATCATAAAAGGCATGAGGTTGTAGATGGAATATATTACCAACGGCTCTGGACTTATAAGTATTTCGATGTTAATCCCTGTTGCAACAACTATTTTAATAGTATTTTTGCCTGAGAAGTTTACAAAACCGATAGCTTTTGTTGGTTCGTTAATTACGTTTCTCATCTCTTTATATACTCTCAAATTTCTCAATTTCTCTAATCTGTCAGACATATACCTTTACGAAAATTATCCCATCGTAAAAGAGCTTGGTATTTCTTATGCTGTTGGTGTAGACGGGCTATCAGAGGTATTTTATATATTATCTACGTTCATATCTTTTTTAGCAATAGCTTGGTCGGTAAAGGATATTCAAATTAAAAGCAGGTTAAAAGAATATTATTCTATGTTTTTACTGACCACCACTTTTCTAATAGGGGTTTTTACGGCTTGGGATTTGATATTATTTTATATATTTTATGAGCTTACCTTAGTGCCCATGATATTTGTAATAGGGGTTTGGGGATATAAATTAAGACTCTATTCTGCTTACAAATTTTTTATATATATCTTTATTTCTAGCTTGTTTTTGTTGTTTGGTATAATGATTTTATCCGCTGATAGTTTTAAGCAAACCGGTCATTTCAACGCCTTTTATCCAACACTTTTACATTTGCATCTTCCACTCAATGAACAAATCTTTTTATTTTTATTGTTCTTCATAGCTTTTGCGGTTAAAACACCGCTGGTACCATTTCACACATGGCTTCCGGATGCTCACGGCGAAGCTCCTACAGCTGGTTCTGTAGTGCTGGCAGCTATACTCTTAAAGATGGGTTCTTACGCCTTTTTGAGATTTAACATAGGCCTTTTCCCAGAAGCCGCTAAACACCTGTGGCTTGTGATGGTTTTTATAGGTATCCTAACAATAATTTACGCCTCTTGGATGACCATAGCCCAAAACAACATAAAGCGCTTCGTGGCTTATTCTTCTGTTAGTCATATGGGTTTTATAGTGGCAGCTATGTTTATGCTAAACTTTCAGGGTTTTAGAGCCTCTGTATTAGAGATGGTGGCTCATGGATTTTCTAGCGCATCTTTGTTCATGATAGCTGGATTTATATACAACAGGTTACACTCTTTTAACACAAAAACTATAGCTGGTTCCGTAAAATATATGCCTATTTTTTCAATACTTGTAGCCCTTACCGGTTTTTCTGCGATGGGACTACCTGGTGGTTCTTCTTTCTGGGGTAAATTTTTAACCATAGTATCTGCAAAAGAGCACAGCTTGGATTTAGCTTTGATAGTTATAGTTAGTGCATTTTTTAGCGCCATATATATGCTTTACTTTCTTAGAAACTTGTTTTTGGAAGGCAAGACCGAAGGTTCTTTTCTCATATTTACAGATATAAGAGGCATAAAACTAACGGTTATGCTTAGCCTTGTTGTGTTGATGTTTACCATAGGGCTTTTCCCGTTTTTATTTTTTAACATCTTTGATGCTTCTATATTGAATATACTTCATATTGTTGGAATGGTTAAGAGGTAGTCTATGGATATAAGGCTTCTACTGGGTTCTACAAACTTATACGAGTTTAAATACTTACTTCCAGAAATAACGGTGTTTTTTGGTGCATTTGTCTTATTTTTGCTAGATATCGTTATGAAAAACTCGGAAACAAAGAAGAGGGTTTTTCTATGGATATCAATTTTGTTTTTGGCTTTATCGGTGCTTAGTTTTTCATTTAAAAGTGCATTTTTTAAAGATGTTTTCTCTGGTACCTATACTATAGACACGCTTGGTATGTTTTCTAAAATTTTTGAGATAGTTCTCACACTAATGGTATTGCCATTTTTACACACTTACATGAATAAAAAGAATACATTTTATTACGAAGTTTATTATATAACCTTTCTAAGTTTGCTAGGTATGATGACGCTTTCTTCTTCTTACAATCTTGTTGTAATATATGTGTCGCTTGAGATGGTGTCTATTAGTTTTTATATAATGACAGCTCTTTTTAGAGGGTCTTTTATATCAAAAGAAGGTGCTTACAAATACCTTATTATAGGTGGTATAAGTATAATAATAGCTCTTTATGGTGCAGCCTTTATGTATGCAGCTTCTAAATCCTTGGATATAAGAGCCATTATGTCTTCTTACAACGATGCAAACGCAGCTTATCTTATAGTGGGTATGATATTGTTTTTATTAGCTTTTGCTATAAAAATTGGTATAATACCCTTTCATTTTTGGCTTCCGGATGCTTATACTGCAGCTCCTACTCCTATAACCGGCTTTATGGCATCAGCTGGTAAGCTGGCGTTTTTTATACCTTTACTAAGGTTAGTGCCTTACGTAAACCAACATTTATATTCATCTTGGATGATATCCGTAAGTATATTAGCTGCCGCCACCATGATAGTGGGTAATGCTTTGGCTTTGGTACAAAGCGATTTAAAAAGACTATTGGCTTACTCTTCAATAGCCCATAGCGGATATATACTCTCTGTGTTGTCTTCTAACTCTAGTATGGGTTTAAAAGCTGCGATATATTTTGTGTTTGTTTATAGTGTAATGGGACTTGGTGCTTTCTTGGTATTAAGCGTGTTAGAACAAGCTGAGGAATGGGACAATCAACTTCCTAAAATAGGTGGACTATATAGAAACACTGGATTTTTGAGCATAAGTTTTGCAGTATTCATATTTGCATTGTTAGGAATTCCGCCAACAGTAGGTTTTGTAGGTAAGGCTTTAGTATTTTTGGGGCTTGCTATAAAAAATATATATTGGCTTGGATTTGTTCTAATATTGGCTACGGCTATATCTACCGGTTATTACGTAAGGATCGTGGTACTTATGTTTATGAAAGATGTGGAATTTCGCTTCAAACCACATTATGATATATTAGAAAATGTGTCTATAAGCCTTTTAGTTTTTCTTACTTTTGTGCTTGGGATGTTTCCGTTTGTACTTTGGAATGGTATTAGCAATATTTCGGAATTTTTATTTAAAATAGCTAACTTGAGGTGATTTGTATGGCTTATATAGGTCTTTTATCTTTGTTGGCTGTTATGCTTGGGTTGAGCGTTGTGCTTATATCGTTGAACTGGCTTTTAGGGCCTAAGAAAAAAGAGCCTTACAAAACCTATCCTTACGAATGTGGTGTTCCTCTTTACGATGATACCGCTCAGACTACGTTCCATCAAGGGTATTATATATTAGGTCTTCTTCTGCTGTTGTTTGATATAGAAGTAGCCTATTTATTTCCTTGGGCTGTTGTTTATAACTATCTTGGTATATTTGGATTTATAGAAGTGTTTTTGTTTCTTTTGATTTTAACGTTTGGTTTGGTGTATGCCTGGAAAAAAGAAGCGCTTGATTGGCAGTTTGATTTGGAGAGTTTGTGATGCAAGCAAGTGAAAGGACTTTAAACGAAATAAAAGCTAAGCTACCTTATGTAGAAGTTAAAAAGGATAAATTATTATCTGTAGTTTATGTACAAAAAGAATTGCTTATCAATACTTTAAAAGCTATAAAAGAAGACTTTGGCTTTAAGCTTTTCATAGACCATTCTGTAGTGGATACTTTAGAGGCTCAAAATCGTTTTGAGGCTTTTTATATACTGTACAACGTTGATACAAAAGAACGTATAGTAGTAAAGACTAGAACTGAGCATTCGTTGCCAAGCGCAGAAAAGTTATGGTTTGCAGCTAAATGGGCCGAAAGAGAATGCTACGATATGTTTGGTATAAACTATGAGGGTCACGAACATCTAGTTAGGGCTTTCATGTGGGATACTTATAGCCATCATCCGTTGAGAAAAGATTTTCCGTTGCAAGGTTATGAAACAGTAGAACTACCTTCCTTAAATGAAACTGTTTTTGGAGACACCCTTTCTGGTACTATGAACTATAGACGCACGCACACATATGTGCCTACGCTGAAAGATTTGGAATATACAGAAAGAAATAGGATAAAAAAGAAAGCTCAGGTAGTGCTCAACTGGGGTCCGCTTCACCCTGGGACTCACGGCACTATGTGGTTTTTGTTTGACCTTGAAGGAGAGCGTATAGTACAAACCGATGTCATACTTGGGCAACTTCATAGAGGCGTTGAAAAGTTAGCAGAACACGAACCCTATCAACAATTTTTGGTATATACAGACAGAATGGATTATATATCTGCTCTTTGTAGCAATCAGGCTTGGACTGTGGCTGTAGAAAGGCTTCTTGGCATAGAAGATATTGTACCGCTAAAAGCCAAATACATAAGAACCATGATGTCTGAATTACAACGTATAAACTCTCATCTTCTTTGGCTTGGAACTTACGCTCTTGATTTGGGTGCTTTAACTATATTTTTATACGCTTTTAAAGAAAGAGAAAAAATAATGGATATAATAGAAGGCATAACGGGCGCAAGACTCACTATATCTTATACAAGAATAGGTGGAGTGAGAATGGACCTACCGGAAGGGGCTTTAGAAGTTATTGAATCTTTTATAAAGTTTTTCCCTAAAGAGTTAAAAGACTGGGAGAAAATACTTAGTAGAAATAGAATATGGGTTAAAAGAAACAAAGATGTAGGTGTTTTATCTAAAGAAGACATATATTTTTACGGGCTTACAGGTGCTGTTGCAAGAGGTTCTGGTGTATTTTACGATATAAGAAAATTAGAACCCTACGATGCTTACAGCATGGTGGAATTTGATGTACCCTTGGGGGAAAACGGCGATTGTTACGATAGATACCTTGTCCGTATAGAAGAGATGAAACAAAGTATAAGGATAATAGAGCAATGTGTTCAAAAGCTGAAAACTATGTCGCCAAACGAGCCTTTTATGGCAGAATCTCAAGACCCTAAAAAACTAAAACTTACATTGGATGGTATAGGCTTGAAAGTACCAGCTGGGGAGATTTATTCCTCAGGAGAAAACCCGCGAGGTGAGCTTGGGTTTTATATAAATTCAAAAGGCGGTTTAAAGCCTTACAGAGTAAAGATAAGACCGGGCTCTTTTTATAATCTTTGTGTATATCCTCATCTTATGGAAAATAGGTATGTGGCAGATGCTGTTACTATATTGGCAAGCCTTGACCCTGTTGTTGGGGAGGTAGATAGATGAGTATAGTAGCTTTGGGTATCATAATAGCTATCAAAGTAGTAGTTATACTAGCCATAATACTTGGTATAGGTGCTTACCTTACGCTAGTGGAAAGAAAGGTGGCAGCTCACATTCAAAGACGCCCAGGTCCAATGGTGGTGGGTTGGCACGGGCTTTTACAACCTTTGGCAGACGGTATTAAGCTTTTAACAAAGGAAGATATATTGCCGTCTTCTGCAAATCAAGTACTTTACAATCTAGCTATCATTATGGCTTTGGTCCCAGCTTCTTTGGTGTTTGCTGTAGTACCTTTTGGACCAGAGATACATGTGTTTGGTTACGATGTAAAACCTATACTTACAGATGTAAACATTGGCATAATAATGGCGTTTGCTTTTGGGTCTTTAGCGGTATATGGAGTAGCCCTTTCTGGATGGGCTTCAAATAGTAAATACGCTTTAATAGGTGCTCTTAGAAAAGCTGGTATTATCATATCCTACGAGGTGGTAATTACATTTGCAGCGTTAGGACCTATTATGTTGGCAAAGTCTCTTTCCACATACGATATAGTAATGGCTCAAATCCATCAGAAGGTTTGGTATATTTTCTTACAACCTATATCTTTTGTAGTATTTGTTTTTGCGCTTTTGGCAGAAACCGGAAGAGTGCCTTTTGATATCCAAGAAGCAGAGGCTGAACTCGTAACAGGTTTTACAGTAGAATACGGCGGTATGAAATTTGGATTATTTCCTTTGGTGGAATGGTACGTAGAAGTGCTTTCTCTATCCTCTATATTGACTGTGCTCTACCTTGGTGGTTGGAGTCCTATAAATATACCTTTTGTAGGATTTGTAGACCCTCTTTTCTTTTTGGGACCATGGTCTGGCTTTATTTGGTTTATAATAAAAGTTACCATTTTGTTTTTGCTTGTGCTTTGGCTTCATTGGACGTTGCCAAGGTATAGAATAGACCAAATTACTACGATAGCGTGGAAAGTGATGTTGCCTTTGGCACTTTTTAACATACTTATAACTGCCTTTATAGCACCTTTGTTGAGAGGTTAGGATTATGATAAAGAAAGTTTTTGAAAAACCTTTAAACTTTTTGGAAACTATACTTTTCTTGGATTTTATAAAGGGTATGTCTATCACTATCAAGCAAGCCTTTACAAAGACTATAACTACTCATTATCCTTATGAAAAATTAACACCTCCTAAAAGATTTAGGGGATTTTTTGGCCACAAAACGGTAAACGGCTTGGAACCGCAACCGGCTTTTGACGAATGGGTAGAGAGAATGAAAATAGAGCCCCGTCCAGGTCAGTCAAGGTGTGTTGTATGCTATTTATGTAAAAAAGCTTGCCCAGTACCAGATTTATTTGAGATAGATGGTCAAAAACTTGAAAACGGTAAAAAGGTCGTATCTGTATTCAATATGAACCTTATGCTTTGCACATTTTGTGGTTTGTGTGTAGATGCTTGCCCAGTAGATTGTTTATTCCAAAGCGATATACACGAAACAGCTTCTTTTTCAAGAAAAGATTCTATTTTAAACTTAGAAAAGCTTGAAGCTATAGGTAAATCTTGGCAAGACAGAAGAGAGCATGAGCCAGACCGTATATGGATAGACGATGATGCTAGACAAGCTCTTTGGAGAGAAAACAAATTAAATCTTAAAAAGGTGGACAATGCTTAACCAAATCGCTTTTTATCTATTTGGTAGTATAAGCATAATATGTGGTTTGGGTGTTGTTAGTGCCTCAAATCCAATATACGTAGTTTTATGGCTTTTAGGAGCTTTAATAGCGATAAGTGGAATATTTTTCAGCGCTGGTGCTGAGCTTTTGGGAGCTCTTCAGCTAATGGTTTACGTTGTGGCTATAGCAGTTTTTTATATACTCATCATTACAGCGGTTCCTTGGAGAAAACTACATAAAAACGAACAGCACAATAGATTGATAGGCGTCACCGTACTTCCTTTTATAGCCCTGTTGTATGTAGAAGCTTTCATAGTGGGAATATCTGGTGTTTCTATAACTAAAAATAAAATTATAGAAACTATAACAAAAAACTATGGAAATGCAGAGGTAATTGGTATTAAACTATTTAGCACATATTTTTGGGCTTTTGAGCTCATGTCTGTGCTTTTGCTTATTAGTATGATAGGGGCCATTTTGCTTGGTAGAAAAGAGGAGAAAACGTATGATTGAGACTATTGCTAGCAAATTGTTGGTTCAAAATGTGAGTCAGTATTTTATCTTGTCATTTATACTTCTTGGGATAGGGCTTTTTGGCATGATGGTTAGAAAAAACCTTATTACCATTTTAATGTCTTTAGAGTTAGCGTTAAACTCTGTAAATATAGCCTTTGTTGGTATAGATAGGCTAAACCATCTTATAGACGGTGAGATTTTTGCCCTTTTTACAATAGCTTTAGCGGCAGCTGAAGCAGCGGTTGGTCTTGGTATTATACTTTCTTTGTTTAGATTAAGAAAAGCAGAAAACGTAAACGAAATCATAGATTTGAAGGGGTAAAGATGCAATCTCTAATACTTCTTTTCCCACTGCTATCCTTTATAACGATAGGGCTGTTTGGCAGACGTATAGGTGATCTTGCATCAGGCGTAATAAACGCCGGTGCTGGTATATTGAGCTTTATAGTGGCTCTTATCACCATGCTGTCTATGAAAGGACCAGAAGATATAGTATTTTACAAATTCTTACCTTTATCAAACACATCTTTAGACATAGGTATATATATAGATAAACTGTCTATCACCACTACAGTTACCGTTACTTTTGTAGCCAGTGTTATATTTGTATACGCAATAGGCTATATGAGATATCTTTTTGGTAACTGGACATTTAAATTCTTTGCATACTTTAGTTTGTTCTTGTTCTCAATGCTTCTTATACTGCTGGGAGATTCTCTTATACTTATGTTCTTTGGATGGGAAGGTGTTGGTCTTGCATCTTATCTTTTGATAGGGTACTTTCATGAAGAAAAGTTTGCTACAAAGGCAAGTTTAGAAGCCTTTGTGATGAATAGAATAGGAGACTGGTCTTTTATTTTAGGTATCATATATACTTTTTGGTTGTTTGGTACGTTATCCTTGCCAAAACTTTTTGAGAACGCCAACTATGTTCCCGGTATCACTTTAGCTACGCTTCTTCTTTTTGGCGGTGCTGTGGGCAAATCAGGACAAATTCCTCTACATACGTGGCTTCCAAATGCAATGGCTGGTCCAACTCCTGTATCAGCACTTCTACACGCTGCTACAATGGTGGCTGCTGGTGTTTACATGGTGGCAAGACTTTATCCAATATTTTCTTTGTCCCAAACAACGCTAAGCTATATAGCAATAACAGGTGTTGTTACAATGCTTTTTGCCGCTTTGGTGGCTACAGTGCATGACGATATAAAAAAGATAATAGCTTTTTCTACCATGAGTCAATTGGCAATCATGTTTACAGCCCTTGGTATGGGATTTCCAACAGCAGCTATGTTTCATCTTACAACACACGCTTTCTTTAAGGCTCTCTTGTTCTTAGCTGCCGGTGCTGTAATAACAGGGCTTCATCATCACACTCAAAACATATTTGAAATGGGTGGTCTCAAAAAATACATGCCTATTACCTTTTCAGCTTTTATGATAGGTGCGTTGGCACTTTCTGGCTTTCCTCCCTTTGCCGGTTATTTTTCAAAAGATGCTATAGTATCTTCGGTAATGGATAAAAATACGCTTGTAGCCACGTTAATACTTGTAGCTTCTATGCTTACAGCTTATTACATAACCAGAGAAGCTTTTGTGGTGTTCTTAGGACAAGGGCATTACCATGAAGAACCTCACGAAGTAGAACCTATAATGAGCTTTCCAATGCTTATACTAAGCTTTCTATCCCTTATGGGTGGATTTTTGCTTTGGAACTATTTCTCCTACATGAACAGCTCTATAGAACCACCTTCTTCTTTCATAGCACATTCTATTTACGGTATCTTAGTTGCCATAGTAGGTATATCTCTTTCTTATCTTTTGTATGTCAAAAAAATTGTAGATCCAAATACGCTTTACGAACTATTTAAGCCTATACACACTCTTATGAAATCTCAGTTTTACACAGAATACATCTATCACAACATAATAGCAAAAGGTTATCTTGCCATATCAAGGCTTATATATAAAGCAGTAGATCGTATAATAATAGATGGATTTGTGAACGGGGTGGCAAGTACTACGTCAAATTACGGTAAACCTATTAGCAGACTTCAAAATGGCAAGCTAAATTACTACGCTCTTTATATGCTTTACGGTGTTGTTTGTGTATTTTTGCTTTTAATCTTAGTAATCTTTAAAGGGGGTATCCTAAATGGCTAGTATTCTCAATATAGCTATATTTTTACCTTTGGTGGGCGCTTTTATAGTGTCTCTTTTTAGAAATGAGTGGCTTACTAAGGTAGTATCTATAGCGATATCAGGGGTCGTTTTCGCTTTAAGCGTTATACTACTTGTTAACTTTAATCCAAACACTCATCATTTTCTTTATAGGACTACCGTACCATGGATATCATCTCTTGGCATAAATTACGATGTTGGTTTAGATGGGCTTGGTGTATCTTTGTTTACCCTTACTGCTCTTATATTTTTTACAGTTTTTATATGGGCTATAAAAGTAAAGGAAAAACCAAATCTTTTTTACGCATTGTTTCTAATACTTGAAACCACTTGCCTTGGTACCTTCTCTGCTCTTGATCTATTCTTGTTTTACCTTTTCTGGGAAGGAATGCTAGTTCCTATGTACTTCATAATAGGTTTCTGGGGACACGATAGAAAAATATATGCTGCAAATAAATTCTTTATATACACATTTTTTGGTAGTTTATTTTTACTGCTTGGTTTAGCCACAATGATAGTTTATGGTTATTTTATAAGTGGTCATATATCTTTTGAATACGACTTCCATAGGCATATAGCTTATCCTCTTTGGCTTCAAATAATACTTTTTGTGCTTTTCGGTATAGGCTTTGCCGTAAAGGTACCCATGTGGCCTGTACACACGTGGCTTCCAGATGCTCACGTAGAAGCTCCTACTGCTGGTTCAGTGGTTTTGGCGGGAGTTTTGCTAAAAATGGGCACTTTTGGCTTTGTAAGGTACTCTCTTCCTCTTTTCCCACAAGCTTCCAAGATATTTATCCCTATCATGTTTATGCTTAGTGTAATAGCTATTATTTACGCTGCTATGATGGCTATATCTCAAACAAACATAAAGAAGTTGATAGCATATTCTTCAATCAGCCACATGGGAATGGTAACCCTTGGAACATTTGCCCTTTCTGTGAGTGCTATAAATGGGGCTTCTTATATGATGATAGCTCACGGTCTTAGTTCTGCAGCTTTATTTTATGCAGCTGGTTTTATATATGATAGATTCCATTCCTATGAGATGTCGGATTTAGGCGGTATAGCCAAATATCTTCCAAACTTTGCTATTTTATTTATGATAAGCGGTTTGGCATCTATAGGGCTTCCTGGTTTCTCTGGTTTTGTCTCTGAGTTTTTAATACTGCTCGGCACTTTCAAATATTTCCCAATGTGGGCTATTGTTGCTGGTGTAGGAATGGTGCTCGGCGCAGCATACTTCTTGTATATGTATAAGAATGTAATGCTTGAATCTGCCTCTTTACCAGAATCTAAAATCCAAAAACTTCAACATACTATGGATTTGGAGCTTCACCACATTATACCTTTTGTGTTAATACTTTTTGGTGCTTTTATAATGGGAATTATGCCATATAACTTTGTTAACATAGTCTCTCAAACATCAAAGCTTATTTTAGGGAGATTTTGATGAAAGCGTTGTATCCTGATATCATCACAACTGTAGGCATAATATTTCTGATAATTTTAGAGTTGTTTTTGCCAAGCTTTGACCTTATAGGTTTTCTTGGGTTTTTAATAAGCTTTATAAGTGGCGTGCTAGCTATAAAATACTCGTTGGCAGGATATCGTTTCAACGAGTGGTTGCTTGATATAAATGCTTTTTCTTTGTTTTTAAAAGGTGTAATATACATACTAACATCTTTTGTGATATTTAGTTCTGTAAGCTTTTTTAAAAGCAAAAAGACCTTCTTAGAAAATGTATATACGTTTCTTCTTATCTCTTTAGGCCTTTCAATAATGGTATCTTCTAAAAATCTTGCAGTTATATTGTCTGGCTTGGAACTTGCCTCTATATCCATGTACATATCCGTTGGTATGTTAAGGGACGACTACGTGTCAAAAGAAGCATCTTTTAAATACCTTGTGCTTGGAAGCATGGCTACTGCATTTTTTGGTATTGGGAGCGCATTCTATATAGGGGCTACTTCCCATCTTGGTATCATAAGCGTATCCGTTAACCATAACACCGCTTTTGCCTTAGCATCTTTGTTTTTGTTTATAGCTTTTGCTCTAAAAGTATCAGCGGCACCTTTTCATTTTTGGACACCAGACGCTTACGAAGGGGCTCCCACTTCTACCACAGCCTTCATATCTACGGTTCCAAAAATAGGGTTTTATGCGGTTATATTTTTGTTGGCAAGTTATATATTTCCTATAACCAACAATTTTAGCTATATAGTTGGTATTGTAGGTGTTATATCAATGTTTTGGGGAAACTTGGTAGCTTACGCTCAGAATTCTGCCAAAAGGATGCTGGCTTATTCTTCAATAGGGCATGCTGGTTATTTCCTAATAGGTTTTTCAAGATACAATCCGTTATCGGTAAGCTCCACAATATTTTATGTGATAGTTTACGCTTTTGCTACAGCGGGTGCTTTCTTGGTGCTTTCAATACTAGAAAAAAATCAATCTTGGACCCACGACATGAACAACTATAAAGCACTTTACAAAAAAAGCCCCTTTTTGGCAGCTGCTTTAGCTTTATTTTTGTTTGCTTTAATAGGCATACCGCCTTTTGCTACTTTCGTAGGTAAGTTAGGCATATTTTTGGGTCTTGTAAACTCCAACGCTTGGTTTTTCGCTATTTTGTTTGTTATAGGTAGTGTCATAGCCGCTGGTTATTATTTAAAATTAATTGTTTATATGTTTTTTAAAGAACCTGTTGCGGAGGACAATATGTCGTTGTCACTTAACTTATTCGATACAATAGGGATTAGTGCTTTTCTTGTGGCTGTTTTTTTCTTCGGAATTTTTCCAAACGTATTGTTTGATATAATATTAAAAGATATGTTTCATGGGTAACATTGTAGTATTGTCTGCACCATCTGGAGCTGGTAAAACCACTATAGCTTACAAGCTTTTAGAAGAGCTTAAAACGCTTAAAAGAGTAGTTACCGCAACCACAAGGCCAAAAAGGGCCAACGAAAAAGATGGCCTAGATTATATCTTTTTATCTGAGCAAGAGTTTAAAAGCATGATAGAAAACAACGAATTTGTTGAATATGCAAACGTTTATGGTTATTACTACGGGACTCCTATAAAAAGCGTTAAAACTCTTATAGAGGAAGGTTATGATGCATTACTAGTTATAGATGTGCAAGGTGCTAAAAATATAAAAAAACTGTTTCCCTCTTCTCTTTTGATATTCTTAATGCCGCCTTCTTTGGAAGAGCTTTATGCAAGATTTAAAAATAGAGGCTTTGAAGACCAAAACGCCTTAAATAGAATTGAAGCTGCAAAAAAAGAGATATCCTGTGCAAAGTATTTTGATTTTATTGTAGTAAATAGATATGTGGATGAAACAGTGAATATGATTAAATCTATTATTTATTGTAATAAATCAAGAAGAGAATACTTTTTAGAGCACAAAGACCACGTAGGAAGTGATATAATAAATATTTTAGAAGGAGGTAAGTGTGATGTCTTCGAGACCGAAGATTTATGAAGCTCTTAAGAAGGTTAACAACAAATACGAACTTGTACATGCGGCTGTTAAATATACAGAAAAACTAATGCAAGAGGACGATAGCTCTTTTATAAGAGGAAAAAGAGAGCTTATCAAAAAAACGTTCTTTGCTATAAACAGACTTGCAGATAGCGATATAGAAATAAAAATAACAGAAGAAAACGAAGAAATAAATAAAAATGAAGAAATACATAGCTGACATAATCTATGAGCAATTAGAAAACGGCGCAAAAGTATACATAAGAAAAAGGCCAGATGTAGAATCTGTATCCATACAGGTTTGGTTTAGCGTAGGCTCTAGCTATGAAGATTATAAGGAAAAAGGCATGGCTCACTTCCTTGAACACATGCTTTTTAATGGCTCTGAAAGATATGAATACGGTGAATTGGACGTTTTGGTAGAAGGGTTGGGAGGTCAAATAAACGCTGCCACCTCAAAAGATTTTACATATTATTATATAAATATCTCTTCTAACTACCTTAAACAAGCTGTAGATATATTAGAAAGTCTAACCTTAAGGGCTAAGTTAGAAGAAGATATGATTGAAAAGGAAAAACCTATAGTAATAGAAGAACTTAAAAGGGGTATGGATAGCCCAATAAATAGGTTTTTTGAACGTTTTGATAGGCTTTTTTACAAAGTATCAAATTACATGTACCCGATCATTGGCTACGAAGAAACCATATCAAAATTTAACAAAGAAATGCTTGAGAGCTTTTACAACTCTTACTATCAGCCATTAAACATGACTGTTAGCATCTCTGGAAACGTTTCCGAAGAGGATATAAGATTTATATACGATATGTTTTCTCAAAAACCTCAAAACAGCATTAGACCTTCTATATATGTACCTGAACCACCAAAAAAGTTTCCACGAAAAGAAGTTTTAGAAGACCCAATGATAGATAGAACCTACTATGCAATAGGCTGGGATGCTCCTGCTATAGGTGAAAAAATGTATTATCCTTTTGTGGTGTTTGATCAAATACTATCTGGCGGTAGGACTTCTCTTATGCACAACGAGATAAAAGAAAAAGGTATAGTTTATTCTTTTTCTTGTCAGGACGGTGCTCACAAGCAAGATAACAACTACACAGTTTTCGCAATAACTGATTACGATAAAGTAGATACTTTTAAAAATAAAGTTTTTGAGCTTTTAGAAAAAATATCTCATCTAAAAGATGAAGACATACAAAAAGCTAAAAATAAAATATTGAACCAGGAAGATTTTGTATTGGAAAATCCTGAGTCCGAAGCAGATTTAATGGGATTTTCTTCCGCAGTGGTAAAGGATATAAGCTATTTTAAATATTTTAAAAGCAACATAGACAACGTAGACAAGAACGATATATTGAGACTTTTAGATAATTATTTCAAAGATGATATTTACGTTGAGCTTGTTATGAGGCCTAAGGAGGATTTATGAAAGTCATATCTTACGGTGCTGCTAAAACCGTTACCGGTAGTGCTCACATGCTTCTTTTAGAAGATAGAAAAATACTTATAGATTGTGGGCTTTTTCAAGGTGTTGATGAAGAAAAATCAGAAGAACTTGGCTTTGATCCAAAAGAAGTTGATGCGGTGCTCTTAACACATGCTCATATAGACCATTGTGGTCGCATACCTATGCTAGTAAAGAACGGCTTTAAAGGTAAAATTTACTGCACAAGACCTACTTACGAACTTTCAAGGCTCATGCTGTTAGATACTGCTAAAGTAATGCTTGAGAATTATAAATCTCATATGAAGAGGTTTCAAAGGGGTACTATAAAAGATATGCCGTTAGAACCGTTGTACGATGAAGACGACGTGTTTGAGGCTATGGAGCATTTTGAACCAACGTTTTCCTACGACAATACATATCAAATATTTGACATGAAGGTTACTCCAAAAGACGCTGGACATATATTAGGTTCATGCTTTTACGAAATAGAGTACAAAGGTAAAAAAATAGTATTTTCTGGAGATCTCGGCAACAAGGGCAAGCCTATAGTTAGAGACTTTAGCCTACCTTCAAAAGCCAACGTCGTTTATGTGGAAAGTACATACGGCGATAGGCTTCACAAAAGTTTTGAAGAATCAAAGGAAGAGCTAAAAGAAATTATAAAAAATACTATAAAACACGGTAACGTCTTGATACCAAGCTACGCTTTAGAGAGGACTCAAGATATACTTTACGTACTAAGAGAATTTTACGAAGAAGGCTCTTTACCAAAGTGCAAAATATTTTTAGATTCACCGTTAGCCATAGGTGTAACAAAAGTATTTTTAAGGAATCCGGAGTATTTTAGAAAAGAAACTTACGATATAATGCAAAAGGAAGATCCTTTCAATATACCATACCTTACAATGATAAGGGATGTGGAAGAATCAAAACAGATAAACGATATCCAAGAAGGAGCTATAATCATAGCCGGTAGCGGTATGCTTAGCGGTGGCAGGATACTCCATCACATAAGACATCATGCATACAAAGAGCAAAACGCTATAGTTTTTGTGGGTTATCAACCTCATGGCACATTGGGAAGAAAAATATTAGAAAAGCAAAACCCAGTTTTTGTTATGGGAGAACCCATAAACGTTAGAGCCAAAATATACACCGTAAATGGATTTTCTTCTCACGCAGATCAGCAAGAGCTTATAGAGTGGATAGACGCTGCAAATCCAGAAAAAATATGTTTGATACACGGTGAAGAAGATAAAATGCTTGTGTTAAAAAATAAGCTTGGCGACAAAAACGTTTATATTCCCTCTAGAAAGGAGGTAGTAGATGTTTGAAGAGGATACCGATTGCGTACATTGGGAAGAACCTATAGTAGAGTGTTCTTGTGAAGACAAAGAAGACTAAGAAGAAGATCAAAATATAAACTAAAATATAAACTAATGCAGATATTTTTGTTTTTTATATCATGGTTCTTCTGGACCTTGATGGTGGCTTGGTTTTCTTTTAACCTTTTAAAACCCCACTACGGAAGACCTTATCCAGTGCATTTTAAGTATGAGCCTTCTTTTTTTAACCATTTTATGCATTGGGACGCTGTTTGGTATACACATATAGCAGTTTACGGTTATAGAAATTCAACGGTACATATTCCCACTATAGCGTTTTTCCCTGGTTACCCTCTTATAATGAAATTTATACACATTGTTGTAGGAAAGGATATATCGTTCTTATATATACTGCCTGCTATCATTTTCCAAGGGGCTTCCATATATATGCTTTATCTTCTTCTAAAAGCCCTAAACAAAAAAGAATCAACTATTTATATGACTATACTTTTATTTGCTTTTTATCCATCTTCTTTTTTTGGTATGTCCGCGTATCCTGTTTCTGCCTTAAACTTTTTTGCTATAAGCGTATTCTATCTTCTTATAAAACGACAACAGTTGTTGGCTAGTGTTTTAGCTGGTCTCGGGACACTTTTTGGTCCTTTGGCAGTATTTTTATCTTTTGTTGTATTTTTTGATATCGTTAAAAGCAAAAAAACCACTGACTATCCAAAGGCTATTTTGTATGGCGCTTTATCTCTTTGGGGGTTCTTTGCTTTTGTTTTGTATAGCTTTTACAAATTTAAAGATCCAATAGCTTTTATTCATGCTCAAGACTGGTGGGGTAAGCCTACGTTGTTAAAACGTATATCAAATATACTCATGCTAATTCCGCACGATATACCTTCCCATCCTATATCAACGCCACTTGGGGTTTACGAATTTGATCATTTTATAAACTTGCTAATTATGATAGCCTACATACTTATAATTGTGTTTGCTATTGATAAATTACCTTTGCACTATACGCTGTTCGCAATTCTTATATTGGCTGAGTACTTATGGGCTTTAGGGGGTATTTTTATCAACACAAGCGCTTTTGCAAGACTATCTTATATAAGCGTGCCGCTTTTTATAGCACTTGCTAATTTCCTTGAAGATTATCCATGGTTGATAGGCATAATATCACCGCTTTTTTTCTTTGCAAATTTTGTATTAGAGGCTTTGTTTGTAAAAAACTACTGGTCTATATAATTACTCTTTTTGGCTTTTAGAAAGTAAAAACTTACCGTAGATATTTGAGCCAACAAAATACCAACCATAAAGTATGTAATATCAAAAGCCAAACGCTTGTTTATGTATAAAAACACCATAGAAAACACTATCAGCGATAAAATCCACCCTATATAATATAGATATTTTTTGCCAAATATAAATTTAATTCTCATTTTTAATACAGCAAAATAAGCCAAACCCATTGTAAAACCAGCTATAAAACCTTCAAATATTTTCATCTTTTACATAAAACCTTGCAAAAATTTTAAACATTATAGGATAGACAAGTGAACTAAACACAGTGCCTATCAATATTGCTACGCCTTGATCCGGCGTTATATACTTAATATCTGAAAGTATCTTGATAGATGCTATTAAAAGCGTAAATGGAAAACTTATAAACAAACTAACAAATGGCAATTCCACCAATCTAAAACCAGCCAAAAGCAAAATAAAAGATATACCAAACCTTGCAAAAAATAAAACAGTGCCTATCGTTATACCGCTCATAAGAATATTCTTGCTGATATAATCTATGTTTAAACTAAAACCCGTGTACACAAAAAACAAAGGCACAAAAAAACCAAAGGCCATATCGTAAAAGCTTTTGTTTATGACCTCTTTTTTTCTTATCACATACCCTAATACCATACCGCTTAACATAGAGCCAAGTATTGGTTCCATACCTATAAGTTCAAACAAAGAAGCTGATATGAACGTTGTAAAAAGAGCCAGTCTTATAAAAATATGAGTGTTCTCCAAAGATATACTTTTCACAACTGTTCTATATTCTTTTAGTTTGTTTTTTAGAGCTTTTGCAAACACGATGGCCAATATAAGGACAACGTAAGTTATTATTGTTTTTACGATGGCTTGCACAACCCCAAACTTTAGCAATGCATTTACAAAACTTATATAGAATATACTGCTAACTTCACCTACGCTACCCAATATTAAAAGCTTTTGCCCTAAATCAGTCTCTATTATATTCGATTCTTTTAATATCGGTAAACCAAGTCCTACGGATATTAGCGGCGCAACTACCATGTAAGAGTGCCCTAAGCCAATCGACAATGCACTTAAGAAGGAAAACGGTATTAGCATAAATACGTATAAAAATATAAATATTAGCTCCCTAGGCTTGAACTCTTCCATAAAATCAAAATCCACTTCAAAACCAGCCAAAAACATCAAAATAAGAAAACCTACGTAAGATATAAAAGCTACTTCGCTTTTGTTTGGTATGCCTTTCTCTAAAATTGTTCCAAACAATATACCTATTATAAATTCTACTAAAACAAGAGGAATTCTAACATAGTAAGATATAATAGGACTTACGATAGCCACCAACATACCTATTATTATTGGTAAATGATGTATCATACAACCTCTATTTTTGAGCTACCATCCTTTGTTTTTGTTACTATCAATCTGTTTGGAAATTTTTCAGCCAAGCTTTCGACGTGTGTTATAATACCTACCATTTTATTTATATTTTGACTTAAAAGCTCCAAAGCATTACCTACTTTTTCTAGGGTTTCTTTGTCCAATGTACCAAACCCCTCATCTATGAAAAGTGATTTAAGATGCTGAGAGCCAACAGCTTCGCTGAGTGCTAAAGCAAAGCACAAAGACGTTATGAAAGTCTCACCGCCGCTTAAAGATTTTATGGGTCTTGTATTTCCAAAAGCGTCTTCTACTACTATGCTATCCTTTTCACGGGACTTTTCTTCAACTTTAAAAGAGTATGGAAACTCCATTTTTGAAGCGTATACATTGGCATGTTTTACCAGTTCTTCTATTATTTTCTGAGATATGTAGGCTTGCAGCGCATCGCTTTTTAAATCTTGTTCCAGTCTTTCGTATATATTATACTTCTTTTCAAGCTCTTTTATAGTTTCTTCAAGCTCTTTTATCTGTTTCTCGCTTTCTTTTATCTGTTTTATTTTGGAGCTTATAGAGCCTATTTCTTGATTTATAATCTTTATATGTTCTTCCAAAGCTTCTAGCATCATTTCCAACTCCTGTGGTGGCGCTTTTTCTGCTATGCCAGCTACTTCATTTTCTTTTATCTGTATCTGTTCTTTTAAATTGGCTAATTTGGTTGTGTATTCATTGTATTTTCTTTCGTAATCTTCTAAACTGTTCAACTCCGTCAAAACTTTTTCTTTATCTTCGATAGAAGATAATTTTGCTTCAAGCTCATTTAGTTCTTCGCTTATTGCATTTTTTTTGGCACTCAGTGAAGATATTTGTTCTTTTAAAAGCACAATACTTTTTTCATAGGTATTTATCATTTCTTTGGTATCTTCGTATATCTTTCTTTTATTTTGTATATCGTTTTTTATCTCATCTAACTTCTTCTTATATTGGTCTATAGCATTTTTCTTATTTTGCAAGTGCTCTTCTTTAACACCGTAAGATAAAAGCTCTTGTTCTAAAGCTTTCAACGATTCTTTTTTATTGTACAAATCCGATTCTAAGTCATCTTTTTGTTTGTTCAAAATGAAAAGTTGATTTTCAAGTTTATCTTTATCGCTTTTTAATTTTTCCAAAGTTTTTTGTATGTTGTCGTGATGTTCTTTTCTTTGCTTTAAATCTTTTAATTTTGGCAGCAAAGTCTCTTTTTCTAACAATTCCTTTGTAAGGTTTTCTAAATCTTCTGACATTTTTTCCAACATTTCTTTTTTTGATTTTAACCTATCCTCTAACAACGCAATCTGGTTTTTAATATACTCTATATCTTTTATGATGTTGTCTTTACTTTCTATGTTTTCTAACGAAATGTGTTCTTTTTCATGATAGATACCGCCACAAACAGGACAAGTGTCATTTTCTTTTAAAAGGGTTTTTAATATGCTGCTATGATATAAAACAATATTATTTTTGTTGGCACTTAGCTCTTGTTCTAAACCTTTTAGTTTTTCGTTGTTTTCTGAAAGCTCTTTTTCTATTTTTTTTATTTCTTCAATTAGTTTTTCTTTTTCTAAAAGTTTTTTATCTTTTTCCTTTTCCTTTAGCTGCAACTGACTTATCTTCACTGTGAGGTTTTCAATATCTTTTTCAATGGCTTCTTTGTTTTCTTCCGTTAAAAGTTTTTCATATTGCTCTATACTGGCCGATAATTTTGATATTTCTTCTTTAGTTATCTTTATTTGCCGTTCAACATCTTTTAGCTTGCTTTCGTCTTTTATTGTAAAAGATTCTAAGGATAACGCATTCTCTAATATAGATATTATCTTATGACCCTTTTCTATGCGTTCTTCTTGAACTTTTGTCTGTTCGTAATCAGCTTTTGCTGTTTCAAAATTTATCAAAAGTCTATTGTATTCTTGCTCTTTTAAAAAGTACTCTTTATTTTTTTTATCAAGCTCAAACGCTGTGTTGTCTAATTCTTTTTTTAACTTTATATATCTTTCTATGTCTGATTTTAGACTAAGTTTTGGTTTTAAAAACTCAATACGACTTTTAAGAAAGGCCATATGTTCTTTTTGATTTTCTAAATTTCTATATTCGGCTTCTAGTTTGTTTAGCTCAGTTTCTAACTCCTGTTTTTTCTTAGCATTGCCAAGCCTTTCTAACAACACTTTTTTCTCTGAAGTTTTTACGCTAAGCTCTTGCTCTAAAGAGGTGAGATTTTTCTGAAGTTCCTCTACGTTTTCTTGGGTAGATTTTAAGTTATCTATCTTGAAGGCTATAGAATCTATTTCGTTTTTTAAATCCTTTTTTTGAGAAGATGCAAGCTCCCTCATTTTCTCTATTTTATCTAAATTACTCAATCTCATTATTATTTCTCTTCTTTCTTGGGGGCTCTCTGGTTTAATAAATTTTGCAAATTCCCCTTGCGGTAAAACTATTACTTTGGTAAACGTATCATAATCCATATCTAAGATTTCTTTAATTCGTTCTTCCCTTAGCTTATTTCTTTCTTCTGTAATTATTTCTTTTCCGTTTTCTTTGAAAGAAAGTACAATATTTTTACCACTTTTTAAAGACCTTTCCACCGTATAGGTTTTACCGTTTAAAGAAAATGTTAAGGATACTCTAAAAAAATTTTTCCCTTTTGATATATAGTCCTCTTTGGAAGCACCTTTTTCAAACCTTGGACATTTACCGTAAAGCGCAAATGTTATAGCATCTATTATGGTTGTTTTGCCGGCTCCAGTCATCCCCGTGATGGCAAATAAAGAAAGCTCTGAGAAATCTATAACAGTTTTTTCTTTGTAAGATAAAAAACCTTCTAACTCTAATACCAAAGGCCTCATAAATCGTCAAAGCTACCTATAGTTTCATAAGGCCATTCTAGCATTCCACCTTTTATATTAAAAGCTTCAAAGCCAAGCTGCCTTAATGCATAGGTAGCGCAAGCACTTCTACCACCGCTTAAACATATAACAAGATACTTCTTTGACCTGTCAAGCTCTTTGTAAGTTTTCATCAAGGTATCAAGAGAATAAAGCTTAGCTTCTTCTATGCGCCATTTATCATATTCCATCTTTGTTCTCACGTCCAAAAGCACATAGTCTTTATCTTTGTCTAGAAGCATTTTTGCCTCTTGAGGCGAAACTGAAGGTACCTTATCAAAACATATGTTTTCTTCAATAGGTGAAGACATGGTACATATCTCTTTTCACTTCCAATATGTTGTTTTTATCATCTACATATACAAGGTAAGGTTTAAAATAAGGCAGTTCCTCTTCTTCTACTTCTGCATAAGAAGCTATTATTATAACATCACCTGGCATACATAACCTTGCGGCTGCACCGTTTAGCGATATTTCACCGGTTTTTCCCGGTATCACATAGGTAGAAAATCTATTTCCGTTGCTTACGTTGTATATGTCCACTTTTTCAAATATCACAAATTTCCCAGCTTCTAAAAGCCTCTCGTCTATTGATATAGAACCTTCGTAGTTGAGATTGGCTCCTGTAACAGTGGCTCTATGAATCTTTGCTCTTAAAATATGCCTTTTCAACGAATTACCTCCTTGGAAAATATTATATTAAAATCTTATAAAAATACAATGAAATATTATACCTTTATGTTTTCAGCACATCTTGGGCATACTCCATTTACCATTGTTTCTACATACAACCAACATCTTGGGCATTTTTCACCTTTGGCTTTTTCTATCTTAATAGGAAGCTTTGTGTACTCGCCTTCCTCACCATCGTTTTCTGCTATTTCTACTTGGCTAACCGTAAAAAATGAGTGAAGGTAATCTTTGTACTTTTCTAAAAGCCCATAAAACTCTTCATTTGGTTTTATAACAACCCTTGCCTCGTAAGGATGCTTTATAACATCTTTTTTACGCTCCATTTCTATGGCTTTCAATACATCTTTTCTAAGAAGCAAAAGTTTTTGGTAGTCTTTTAAAAGCTCCTCATCGGTAAAATTAGAAGCTTTATATTCATTCATAAATATACTTTCTGGCAGATGGTTTTCTATGCTTTTCATATAATAGTAAGTTTCTTCAGCAGTAAAACTGAGTACGGGAGAAAGAAGAATTGCAAGATTTTTAAGCAAGAAATAAAGCGCCGTTTGGGCTGATAACCTTTCGAAAGAACCGCTTTTATGCATATAGAGTCTATCTTTTATTACATCAAAATACAAAGCTGATAAATCTACGCTGATAAATTCCATCAACCTGTGATAAAATCTGTGGTATTGATGATTTTTATAAAAACCAAAAAGCTCTTCAAAAACCTTTGAGGCATAAGCATACATATATCTATCAAAATGGTGTAGCTTTTCCGGTGCTATAGAAAGCTCATATTTAAAATCATACAAGTTTCCAAGGAAATATCTTAACGTGTTTCTTATTTTCTTATAATCTTCAGCTAATCGTTTTAATATAGATTTTCCAAGCTTTATATCTTCGGTGTAGTCCTCTGATATTACCCAAAGTCTCAATATATCTGCCCCGTATTCTTTTATAATCTCAAGAGGCGATATAACATTTCCTTGGGATTTTGACATCTTATGGCCTTTTTCATCTACGGTAAATCCATGGGTAACCACAGATTTAAATGGTGCCTCTCCGTAAGAAGCTATTGATTCCAACAAAGAAGCTTGGAACCATCCCCTGTGTTGATCTGAACCCTCTAAGTAAACGTCGGCTTTTTCTATGCCTCTTGGTCTTAACACCGAAGCATGAGAAGAACCAGAGTCAAACCACACATCCAAAATATCCGTTTCTTTTGTAAACTCTTTGGAACCACATTTTTTACATACTGTGTCTGGTGGTAAAAGCTCTTTTTCGTCTTTTTTAAACCATTCGTCGGCTCCATGCGGTGAGTTTTCAAATATTTTTGCCACGTGCTCAAATATATGAAATTCTAAAAGAGGCTCACCACAGTGCTTGCAATAAAATATTGTTATAGGTACTCCCCAAAATCTCTGTCTTGATATACACCAATCTGGTCTATTTTGAAGCATTGAAAGCATACGGTTTTGTCCAGTCTTTGGTACCCATTTTACGTTGTAAGCTTCTTCGATGGCTTTTTCTCTTATGCTTTTATTCTGAAGTTTTTGGCTTTTAATATCAACACCTATAAACCACTGAGGAGTAGCTCTATATATTACCGGGTTTTTACAGCGCCAGCAATGAGGATAAGAGTGTAAAATCTCTTCTTCCTTTAAAAGAAAGCCTGTTTGTTTTAGATGTTCTATAATAACTTTGTTTGCTTCAAATACGCTTAAACCTCTTATAAACTCCGGAGCTTCTTCTGTGAATCTACCAGATTCATTTACCGGTGAAAACGGCTCTAAGCCATATCTTAACCCTACTATATAGTCTTCCATACCATGTCCCGGTGCCATATGGACAAAACCTGTCCCGGTGCCAACCTCTACGAACTCAGAAGGATATATCTTGCCTGTTCTTTCTATAAAAGGATGCTGATATTCTAAACCTATAAGTTCTTTGCCTTTTATAGAGGCTATAAAATCTTTTTCTTTTGCATATTGGCTTTGTTTTTCTAACAAGAGAAGATGGTTGTTATCTTCAATAACACCGTACTCTATATCTTCGGAAGCCATCACGCCTAAGTTTGCAGGAAGTGTCCAAGGAGTAGTGGTCCAAATTACTATTGAAATAGGTTTATCTGGTAAATTTAGCTTTTGCCTTAAAATATTTTCTGATTGTTTTAAAAGCTCAAACCTTACGTATATAGATATATCTTTTTTCTCTTTGTATTCAACCTCAGCTTCTGCTTCTGCGGTTTTATCGTATATACACCAATAAACTGGCTTGTTTCCTTTGTAAAGCACGCCGTTTTGAAGGCATCTTCCTATTTCTCTTACTTCTTGAGCTTCGTATTTTGGGTCCATTGTTAGGTACGGTTCTTCCCAATCACCCAATACACCTAATCTAACAAACTCCTCTTTTTGAATGCTTACAAACTTAGAGGCGTATTCTCTACAGAGCCTTCTAAACTCGTCCTTTGGGATGTTTTCTTTATTTATTTTTTTTGCTTTTAGCTCTTTTTCTACTTGCTGTTCTATTGGAAGACCGTGACAATCCCACCCGGGTTTATAATCCACGTCAAAGCCTTCTATCAGAGCTACTTTGCATATAATATCTTTTAAAATTTTGTTTAAAGCGTGTCCTATGTGAATGTTGCCGTTGGCATAAGGTGGTCCATCGTGCAATACAAAAAGCTGTCTTCCTTTTCTTTGTTCCCTTAATTTTTTATACAACCCTTCCCATTTTTTAAGAATTTCCGGCTCTTTTTCCGATAAATTTGCTTTCATTGGAAAGTCTGTCTTTGGCAAGTTGATAGTGTCTTTGTAATCCATAGATGTATATTTTACAATACTTTTTTATTAAAAGCTTCAGAAACTTAAAGCTATTATTTTAAGACTTTAACAAAGAAAACTCTATTTATGATTTTAGTTTATAATAGTTTTACTATGAAAGGAATTTTTGTAAGAACACCCGGTCTTAGTTATAACGCTCATTATGTAGAGCGCATGGCTCAAAAGCTCAACCAATTTGGTATAGAGCTTATATTTTATGATATTGATTATAACAATATAGATGCTTATGTAAACTTCTTGCAAGAGCAAAGGCCGTTTTTTGTGATGGATGTAAATGGTTCTGCTTTGGTTTACGGTGAATCCAACGGTAATAGAGTTTCCTTATGCGATGCCTTCGGCTTTTTGCATATAAGCGTTTTTACTGAAGACCCTATGCTATATTATCCTGCTCTTTTCAACGGAAGAGAGTCTAGAAACTTTATACAAATGATAACAGACATGAAGCATGCTGATTTTTTAAGAAGCATAGGCTATCAAAATATATACTTCTTAGCTCCCTTTGTATCTGAAGATCTGTTGCAAAGACCGATATCTCAAGAGAAGGATATAAAAGTTCTTTTTCCAGGACCTATCGTAGATCCAAATATCATAATACAAGAAAGTGCAAAAATCTTTCCGGAAGAGGTAATGCCAGTATTTGTAGAAGTTGGTGAATTCATGCGAAGAAATCCAGAAGTAGATGTTATATTTGCTGTAGAATACATGCTTCCATTTTTTAACTATGAAATACAAGAAAAATTTTTAAAATGGAGAAATGAATCACCAGAAGCTTATATCAACTTTTTAGTAAATGTAGGGCTCTACAATACAGCAAGAAAAAGACTCTTTGTAATAAGCTTTTTGGAAGGCATAGAGATAAAGATTTTAGGAGATTCTCAGGTACCGTTAAAAGAAGGCCAAGAGGTAATCACTGCCGAAACACAAGAAGATGTTTTAAACATATACGCCAACTCTATGATAACATTTCTCAGTTTTCCTTCAATAGTACCTTCCGGAATAGGGTTTACACCTATTGAAGTTATGTCTCAAGGTTCTTGTGCTTTTATAGATTATAGGGCGTCGCTGCCAGGATTTTTCATGCCAGACCAAGAGATAGTGGTTTATACTCCTCTTGATAGGCTTGAAATAGAAGAAAAGCTTTTGTTTTTCTTAGAAAACGAGGATCAAGCTATGGAGATTGCAAAAAATGGCCGCTCTAAAGTAGAGTCAAGTTTTACAGAAACTCAGAGAGCTCAGTTTGTAGCAGACATAATAAAGCAAATTTACGAACAATCAATTAGCAGCACAATGGATACCCAACAAGAGACTTCAAACTAAAACTTGATATACTTATTGAATGAACTTCATAAGGAGGCTTTTGGCTCCGGCTTCTTTTCTTTACGGGGCTGGTATATGGGTTAGGAATAAGCTTTTTGATTTTAACATACTAAAAGCCAAACACCCGGGTGTTTTTGTAATATCTATAGGAAACCTAAGCGTAGGCGGAACTGGAAAAACCCAAGTTTCTATATATCTTGCAAAAGCCTTAAAAGAGTTAAATCCTTGTATAGTGTTAAGAGGTTATAAAAGAGCGTCGAGGGAAAATCTTATAGTTAGCTCTTACGATGCAAAAACCTATGGAGATGAAGCTGTAGAGATATTTCTAAAAACCAAAGCTAACGTTGTGGTGGCTTTTAAAAGGATAGAAGGGGCTGAAATTTGTAAAAAATTAGGTTCAAAGATAATAATATTAGATGATGCTTTTTCTCATAGATATATAAAAAGGGATTTAGATATTTTGCTAATGCCAGCAAACCGTATGAAAGACCGTCTTCTTCCTTTGGGAAATCTAAGAGAGCCTTACAGTTCTATGAATAGAGCCGACGCGTTAATTATAACAAGGTTAGAATCCTTTGATATGCCCACTTTAAACATAAACAAACCGATCTTTGGAGCAAAAGCTTTTTTTAGAGCTTTTGTTGATAAAAACTTTGAGGATGTTGATATATCTTATGTGAAAGGTAAAAGTTTTAGTATAGTTTGTGCTATAGGAGATGAAAAGCCCTTTATAAGGCTTGTTGAAAACCTATCAAAAGATATAGGTTTTAAAATAGAAGATGTTAAAATTTTTCCAGACCACTATTTTTATAAAAAAGAGGATTTAGAGTCCAATAAAAATTATATCTGCACTACAAAGGATCTTGTAAAACTTAGAGATTTTGATCAATTTATCTTGGGAGTTGACACTACGTTAGATATTCCTGGTTTTATAGATTTTATAAAAAATAAATATGAGAAGACATAAATTTTTTATATTTGGTTTTTTGTTGTCCATACTAATACACCTATCTTTTTTGCTTGCTCTGGTAAAAATAAATATACCCTTTAAAAAACCGAATAAACCGGTCTACATAAGCACAATAAAACAAGTAAGCAACAAAAGACCTTCTAAAAAGGTATCAAACATTTCCAAAAGAGAAAAAAGGTATATTAAAAAACAAAAAATCATGAAAAAATCTATGTCAAAAGCCAAAAACATCAAAAAAGACAACTATTATAAACCAAACTACAATCTTGCAATACCAACGCTCCAAGAAGCTACATTAACATCAAAACAAAAAACACATTCTACGAAGATATCTTCTAAGGGAAGTATCAAAAGATCTTATAAAGAAAACTCTCCTGAAAAAGGCGAAAACCAAGAAAAAAACCAAACAAATAAATCAAAAACAACGAAATCATCCAACACTGCTTCAAATATCAAACCATTAAAGGAAAAACCCAAAAGCGTTCCACAAATGAAGCCTAAAAATATAAGCACACTAGGTTCTTATTTTGACTTTCTTAGCTATCTAGAAAATGTGTTTCATTATATACATCAAAACTGCAAAGGAGAGGGAGTATTGATGTTTGATCTTTACAAAGACGGAAGTTTAAAGCTTTTAGAAACGCAAAAAGGATCAGTCACTTGTGAAAAGAATTTACAAGCTCCGCCTATGCCATCAAGCGTTATGGAAAACAAAATCCAATTTCTTATAAATATACCTTAAAAATTTTATATAATTAAAGTATGATTAAAAAAGTATTGATAGCAAACAGAGGAGAAGTGGCTGTACGTATCATAAGAGCCTGCAAAGAGCTTGACATTAAAACGGTGGCTATATATTCTGAAGCTGATATAAATTCTTTACATATAAAAAAGGCTGATGAAGCGTATCTTATTCCCATGGACCCCATAAAAGCTTACCTTGATTACAATAAAATAATAAACATAGCAAAACAAGCTGGTGCGGATGCTATACATCCTGGCTATGGATTTTTATCTGAAAATCATGAATTTGCTCAAGCTTGCATCGATGCTGGCCTTATATTTATAGGTCCTACACCAGAACAAATAGAAACTTTTGGGGATAAGGTAAAAGCAAAAAAAGTTATGAGAAGTTTAGGTATACCGGTAGTTCCCGGAAGCGATGAGCCTATTACAAAATTAGAGGATGCTTACGATATAGCCGAGAGTATAGGATATCCTATTATACTAAAAGCTGCATACGGTGGTGGTGGTAGAGGGATGAGGGTTGTTTATAAAAAAGAAGATCTAAAACAAAGCTTTGAGTCGGCCCAAAAGGAATCTTTGGCTTTTTTTGGAAAAGGAGACATATTTATAGAAAAATATATCCAAAGGCCAAAACACATAGAAGTACAGATTTTAGCAGACAAGTATGGAAACGTCGTGCATCTTGGCGAGAGAGATTGCTCTATACAAAGACGCCATCAAAAAATAATTGAGATAACGCCGTCTCCAAGGCTTGATAGGAACGTAAGAAACAAGATGCTCGGTATGTCGGTAAGGGCTATGATGAAATATGGATATGAAAGCGCTGGTACTATAGAGTTTATACTAGATCAAACCACCAACGAATTTTATTTTATAGAGATGAATACAAGGCTTCAGGTAGAACACACTATAACAGAGATTATAACAGGCATAGATATTGTAGAGCAGATGATAAGAATTGCCAATGGAGAACCACTTAGTTTTGTGCAAAATGACATCTCCTTTAGGGGCTGCGCTATACAGTTTAGAATAAACGCTGAAGACCCTACTAGAAACTTTGCGCCATCTCCAGGGCGTATTACCGCCTACCACTCACCTGGTGGTATAGGGGTAAGAATGGATTCTGCTATTTACAAAGATTATATAATACCGCCTTATTACGATTCTTTGGTTAGTAAGCTCTGCGTGTGGGCTCTTGATTGGGAAAGAGCTGTGGCAAGAGCTAAAAGAGCCTTAGACGAATTTATTATAAGAGGCATACCAACAAATTTACAGCTTCATAGAGAAATAATAAGAGATGATGATTTTATACGAGGTGATTTTGATACAAGTTTCCTTGATAACAGGTTGAGTCAATACGATTATAAAATAGAAGGTGAAAAGCCAAAAGATGTATTAGCTTTAGCTATATCAGCAGCGTTGGCGAGTTATTACGGCTTATGAGGATAGGTATAATAGGCTACGGCAACATGGGTAGAGCGTTTGCTCTTGGTCTAAAAGACAGTTACGATGTTATAGTCTTTGATAAAGACATTTCAAAAAAGGAAATCTCGGTAAAAGATGGGTTAGGTTTTGCAAGTTCTGTTGAGTTTTTGTTAGATAGTGTAGATTTGATTATTTTATCTATAAAACCTCAAGACTTAACATCTTTGAAGGGATTAAATTTTAACGGGAAATCTTTGGTAAGTATGCTTGCTGGGACAAGCGTTTCGAAATTGAAAGAGTATGCGAAAGATGCTTATATTACAAGAATTATGCCAAATTTAGCCGTTGTTTATAAAAAGGGTGTAATAGCTTTTTACAGCGAAGATATTAAGAAAGATACTATAAAAAGCATACTGGCACATCTTGGAAAAGTTTATGAGCTTGAAGAGAAACACTTTGATGCCTTTACAGCCATTGGTGGGTCTGGTCCAGCTTTTGTTGCGAGTATCGTAGAAGCTATGAGGCTTTCTGGTGTCTATATGGGTTTAAACAAAGACATGTCCTACGACTTAGCTATAGCTACCATAGAAGGGACTTTAGAGCTTTTAAAAGCTTACAACGAAGAAGATCTTGTTTTAAAGGTTAGCTCACCGGCAGGTACTACGATAGAGGGTATATACAACATAGAAAAATCTGGACTTAAAGGTATATTGATGGAAACTTTCATAAAAGCTTATCAAAAGTCTAAAAACCTATGATTAAGAGCATCAAAATAGAGTCTTATCTTCTTTTAAAATCTCAATACGTAGAGTTTAAAGAAGGTCTAAACGTTATTACAGGGGAGTCTGGAGCTGGTAAATCAATGCTAATGGATGCTATTAAGTTTTGTCTTGGGCTTTTAGCATCATCCTCTGACAATGCCTCTGTAGAAATAGAAATAAACGAGGATATAGTAAGAAGAGAAACAAAGGCAGGAAAATCTAAGTTTTACATAAACGGAATGACATCAAATCAAAGAACAGTCTTAGAGACATTTGGACAAAGCGTTATGTTCCAAGCTCAGTCTTCTCAATCAAAGATTTTTAAAAAGCATCATCAGTTGGAGATATTGGACAAGGATAAAGATATTCAAAGGAAAAAGAAAGAGTTTGTGGAATATTTTGATGCCTTAAAACAAAAAGAGGAGCTCTTAAAAGATTTGCTTTTCCAAAAAGAATCTTTAGAAAAAGAGATAGAAAAAAACAAAGAACTTATAGAGTCGTTAGAAGCGCTAAACTTAGAAAAGGATACTTACAACGATATAAAGTCAAAAGCAGAAGAGTTGCAGCACGCAGAAAAAATAAATACCTATATTCAAAATGTGTTGAACGCCTTAGAATACAGCGACCATAGTGCAATCTCTAAAATAAACTACTCCATATCCCAAATAAATCAAGCGCTTTCTTATAAAGAAGACTTACAAAAAGCCGTAGATAAATTAAATGCTTTGAAAGACCAGCTTTTAGAAACAGTATCTTTTATAGCGTCCTACAAAGCATACGTCGACATGGAGTTGATAGATAAGCTAAACGAAACCATATTTAACGTACAGTCTTTAGAAAGAAAATACAAGATGCCTTTTGAAAGGATGTTTGAGGTTAAGAAATCTTACAAAGAAAATATATCATCTCTAAAAGCCTTAAAAGAAAACATAGAGCACATGTTTAGAGAAATAGAGTATCTTAAAAAAGACACGTTAGAAAAAGCCGATGAGCTATCTAGTTTAAGAAAAGCAAAGGCTAAAGAGATAAGCGCTCTAGTAAACAACGTTTTAAAGCTTTTAAACTTAAAAGAAGCTTATTTTGACATAGATATAAAGCCAAAGGAGTTATCAAGAAACGGTATAGACGATATAACGTTTTTGTTTTCTTCTTATTCAAAAGAACATATGAAGGAATTGGCTGAAGTGGCCTCTTGGGGAGAAACATCGAGGATAGTTTTAGCTATATCTTCGGTGCTTGGAGATTATGAGACTTACGTATATGACGAAATAGACGCTGGGACTAGCGGAGAAGCTTCTATATCAATAGCCAAACTTTTAAAAGACATATCAAAAAACGCTCAAATAATTTGCATAAGCCATACTCCGGCAGTAGCCGCCGCTTCTTCTAACCACATATTGGTAAAAAGACAATCAAACGATATACACATAAAAAGCCTAACCAAAGAAGAAAGGATAGAAGAACTTTCAAGACTTATGGGTATTGTAAACGAAGATACAAAAAAGGGTGCAAAAAAGCTAATAGAACAGTTTTCTTAGTTTTTCACTAATATATCATGAACTTTTGATAGTATATTTCCTATGAAACTTTACCATTTTGCAATAGTATTGTGTCTAACGGGTTTTCTTTTTTCTTGTGAAAAGCCAAAAACTAAACAAATAAGCAAGGGGATAAAATCACCAAACATAGCTTTATGCAAGGTAGTATACGGAGCTTACCAAGTAAAAACACCAATATACGGAGAGGTACAAAACCAAGCTGCCACTTATATAAGCTCACCAATCGGTGGTATATTAAAATCAGTTTACGTCAAAAATGGAGATTTTGTAAAAAAAGGGCAAGTTATAGCGACCTTGGATACAAAAGTTTTTCAAGATAAAGCGATGGCAATAGCCCAAGATATAGAGGCTTCTAAGAAAAAACTAAAATATTACATGTCTCGCTACGAGAGAGCAAAAAAACTATATAAGCTCGGTTCTATGTCATATCAAGAGTATTCTCAAATAAAAACGGATTTGGCTTTGGCTCAAGGAGATCTTAACAGAAACATATATTTGAAAAAATCTTTGGAAGATGAAGCTTCTTATGGTATTGTAAAAGCACCTTTTGACGGAATTGTTTCTAACGTGCTTCCAAGCGGTAGCAATGTAAATCCCGGTTCCCCTATAGCGTTTATAAGCGCCAAGAAGCTTTATGGAGAGTTTTTCATACCTTTTAATATGAAAATCTCAAATACAGATAAAATTTTGTTTGATAATAAACTATATCCTATAAACGCTTTTCAGGACGATAAATCAAGGTTAGCCGTAATATTACCTATATCTTCTTATGAAAATCCGGGAAACAGTTTAAAAGCTTTTATTGTAAAAACAATACAAGGACAAAGGATACCTTCAAAAGCTTTGGTCCTTTACAACAATAGACCAAGTGTTTTTGTAGAGCAAGGTGATAAAGTAAAAAATATACCTGTGAAAATATTAGGTAATATGGGACAATACTATGTGGTGTCTGGAGTCATTGGCGATAGCGTAGTTTGTAAAGGCGCCAAACTTCTAAAAGATGGTGAAAAAGTTAAATGAGAGCTTTTGTAAGCTTTGCTATAAAAAATAGATATGCATTTTTTATAATCTTTGGTGTATTGTCGGTACTTGGCTACATGCTATCTTTTAAACTACCGGAAGATATATTTCCAAATGTCGTATATCCAAGAGTCGTTATTACCGTAAACGCCAATTATGAGCCCATCCAAAAAACACTATCAGATATTACAATACCGATGGAACAAGGAATAAAATCTGTAGAAGGAGTGACAGACGTAAGGTCAAGAACCGGGCCAGGTCTTGTTATGTTGAATGTATACTTTAGTCCACACACAAATCCGTATAGAGCTTATCAAATGATTATGTCAGAAATATCAGAACTTCAAATGGATATGGGGGTAAAGGCGAGTTTTGATGTAAGACTTATGGGGCCGAGTGCCTATTCTGTAGCAGGTTATGCTCTAGTATCTAGAGAACTGCCCATAAACAAGCTTAGCAATATAGTAAGATATACGATAAAACCAGCCCTTTTGTCTATACCAGGTGTTTATGAAGTGGATATGGTAGGTGGTACTTATAGCACTATGGACGTGGTCCTAAATCCTTCTGTTATACAGAAATTAAATATACCTATAAGTGTAATCTTAAACGATATAAAAAGTTACACACAAAACCACTTCATAGGCGAATACAATCAGAAAAACTTTTCTATCTTAGTGTTTGGCGTTCAAACTCCACAAGACGAACAAGATATATTGAACATTCCAATATATTACAACAACCAAACTATAACTCTTGGTGACATTGCCTATGTGGTAAAAGGTCATTATCCTATGCTTTCTTACGTTAACGTAGATGGGTATCCTTCCACAGTTATATTTAACATACATAGGACCAACGATGCCAACGCTATAAAAATTGTAAACGAAGTAGATAAAACTCTTAAAACCTTGAAACTACCACCTCATGCTCATATTGTAAAATGGTTTGACGTCACAGATTTTATAAGCTCTTCTATAAGAAGCGTTATAGATGCCATTGTAATAGGGTCATTAATCACGCTTGTGGTAATAGCTCTTTTTCTAAACAACGTCAGACTTTCCCTTCTAACGGCTATAGTTATACCAGTAAGCATTTTATGTGCACTGCTTTTTATGTATATACTACATGGAAGCTTAAATCTCATGAGTCTTGGTGGTTTAGCAGCATCCATAGGAGCACTCTTAGACCACGCTATTGTGGTAATGGAAAACATAGAAAAAAATATAAATAAACCACGACCAAAGCTTGAATCTGTTATAGATGCATCTTCTGAAATCCTAAAGCCGATGACACTTGCAACGCTAACATCTGTAAGCGTATTTGCTCCTCTTTTTTTCTTATCAGGCATTATTGGTACATTTTTTAAAGAGTTAGCTTTAGCTGTTATTTTGGCACTCTTAATATCTCAGTTTGTTTCTATGACAATAACCCCTTCCATAGCTTACATGGCTATACCAAAAGTCGTAAAACCAGAACCAAACTGGCTTTTAAAACTCACAAACGTTTATCAAAAAATTTTTTCTGGCTTTTACAAAAGAAAAAATTTAAGTATTTTAATAGTGGTTTTATTGCTTTTAACGTCGTTAGGTCTTTATAAAAGCATGAAAACTGGCTTTTTGCCAGAATGGGATGAAGGTATGTTTGTGCTTGACTTCACAGGACCATCTGGTGCATCTTCCCAAAACACATATCAGATAGTAAAACACATAGAAAAGATAGTAGCATCGATACCAGAGGTAAAACATTATTCGGTACGAATAGGTGCATCTTTAGGACAACCAAGAAACCCTACCAACAAGGGAGATGTGCTTATTACCTTAAAAGATCACAGGACAAAATCTATTTTTGCCGTGATGAGAGAAATAAGAGAGAGAGTAGATGCGAAAGTACATGTTTTGAAAGAGTTTGATATGGCTCAGGTATTAAGAGACAGGCTTGGCGATATTACAGGGCAACATGCTCCTTTTTCGGTGGTAATACATGGCTCAGATCCAGAAACCCTTGTCAAGCTTGGTCAAGAAATAAGAGATAAGGTAGCTAAAGAACCTATTTTCAAAGAGGTAAATTTAAAAACGTTATTTTACGGACCTTATTATTATATTTCCTTGAAAAAAGATGCTTACTCCAATTACGGTATAACTTACGACGATGTGGTAAATACGTTAAAGCTCCATCTTTGGGGTATTACTCTTACAAATTATCTAAAGGGTCAAGAGCGAATATTTATAAGGGCTTACGAACCTTTCAATCCAAACGAAGAAACCATTAAAGATATAAACATATACTCTCCAAAAAAACATGTGTATATACCGCTTTCTTTGGTAGCAAATATAAGATTTGAAGAAAATGTGCCAGGTATTACAAGAAGAAATCTGCAAAATGTATCTGTTGTTAGGGTGAAGATGCACCATGAAGATTTAGCTCTTGGAATAAATGTTTTAAAGAAGGTGTTGGATAAGATTGTTATGCCGCAAGGATATTACTACACTATAGAAGGTTTTTACAAAGAACAGCAACAATCTTTTAAAGAAATGTTTATAGTGATATCTTTCTCTGTGTTGATAGTTCTGGCGCTTTTAATATTTCAATTTGGATCCTTTTTGCAAGCTTTATCAGTTATATTTGTGCTATCGTTGTCTGTAGTGGGAGTTTTTTTAGCTCTAATGATAACCAATAAACCCTTAGACGTTACGTCGTTTATGGGTATGCTTTTGGTGCTTAGCGTGGTTGTGAACAACGGTATTCTAATATTTGATTATTATAACAAAGAGTTAGAAGAAAACATATCACATAAAGAAGCTATGCTAAACGCTTGTAAAAAACGCTTTAGACCTATACTCATGACAATGGTTGCCGATGTGCTTGGGTTTTTGCCTATAGCTTTGGCTATCGGAAGAGGCACAGAAGTAATACAAAACATGGCAATATCCGTTATGGGGGGCCTTTTTATAGGTATGTTTCTTTCGCTTCTTGTCCTTCCAATCTTTTACACCACGCTAAGGGGTATATTCCTCAAGTTTAGAATTTCAAAAGAGCTGTGATGCTTCTACAAGTTTAAAGTTTGAACATACTTTTTAATCAAAAGCCTTATATCCATATTTCTCAATTTTTATTTATAATGTTTATATGGAATATCAAATTTTTATATACGAAATAGATAAGGATGTTTTAGAAGATTTACTTATAGAGGAAGCTTTTGGTTTTGAGATTTTAGAAAAAAAAGAAAATGTATGGAAAATATCTACCGACAAAAAGATAGAAAACTTAGAGCCTTTAGAAATCAAGAAGATAAGCTATAGCGAGTTTGAATTCGGTGAGATAGAGCCTATAAAAGAAGATATTTTTGTGATAATACCATCTTACGCTATACCAATAAGAATTAAAAAAGGCATGGCCTTTGGAACAGGGCTTCACGAGAGTACACAGATTATGCTAACTTTGATGAAAGACTTTATAAACAAATACGATAGCGTGTTGGATGTAGGATGTGGTAGTGGTATACTTACAATTGCTAGCAAGCATCTTACAAACTCTTATGTAAAAGGAATAGATTTAGACCCCATAGCTATAAAAGAAGCTATAGAAAATGCAAAAAACAACAACATAAAAGACGTTTATTTTGAGGTATCAACACCTTTAGATATTCTAAAAAGAAACTCTTTAGATAAAAACACAAAGAAAGAATACATAAAAGACGAGTGTTTCTACGATTATTTTATTGGAGCTTACGATGTAGTATTGGCAAATTTAGAAATGCATATTTTTGAAAAAGAGCTTCCAAACATCGTAAAGCTATTTAAAAAATATCTTATAATATCAGGCATATACAAAGATGAGGATAAACTTATTAAAGATATGCTTAATAATCTAAACCTTAAAATCTTGAAACAAACTACAAAAAACGATTGGCATGGTTTTGTAATAGGGAATTGTTAAATGTTTTTGAGATTTTACAATAAAACAGCTTTTATATACAAAGGCAAAAGCATATCTTACAAAGAGCTAATTGAAAAAGCCGAATTTTACAGTGCAGCTATAGATATAATGCCCGGAGACAGAGTTGTCATATTCTCAGAAAATAAGCCAGAATGGGCTTATGCCCTTTTTGGTATATGGAGAAGAGGGGGTATAGCAGTACCCATAGACCATATGGCTTCTGAAGATGAAGTAGCGTTTATTATTCAAGATACAAGACCAACTTATGCTTTCGTATCCAACGAACTAAAAGATACTTTTGCAAAAGCTGTAAAAAGACATAGGTATAAGGTAGAGGTCATAGATATAGAAGATTTTATACCTTTCCAAGATCCTAAAGAGCCCATCACAAACATTTCTGAAGATATAGCTCTTTTGCTTTATACCTCTGGTACCACTGGACAACCTAAAGGCGTTATGCTTACATTTGGAAACCTTCAATCTAACGTAGAGGCTATAGCCAAAGAAAACATAGCTTCTTCAAAAGATGTTACAATAGCCCTTCTTCCGTTTCACCATGCTTACCCTCTTATGGTATCTTTATTGGTGCCAATTTATCTTGGAGCTACAATTATATTTAGCGAAAGTCTTTCTTCTAGTTCTTTGATAAATTTAATAACTGCCAACAAAGTAACTGCTCTCATTGGAGTACCAAAGCTTTACAAAATATTACACGACAAGATATTTGGAGAGATAAACAACATCCCTGTAGCAAAAAAACTGTTTTCCTTTGTGGATTTTGTTGGTAGTCCCAAGCTTGGTAAAATTATTTTTAAAAAAGTCCACAAAAGCTTTGGAGGTAGCCTCAGATATTTTATAAGCGGTGGTGCAAAGTTAGATCCAAATGTGGCCCACAACCTTTATATGCTTGGTTTTGATGTATTGGAAGGGTATGGTCTTACTGAGACATCTCCTATAGTAAGCTTTAATGTACCCGGTAGTATAAAAATAGGTTCTGTTGGAAAGCCAATACCCGGTGTTGAGGTGAGAATAGCGGAAGATGGCGAGGTGTTGGTAAAAGGGAAAAATGTTATGAAAGGTTATTGGCAAAGGCCAGACCTTACAAGTGAAGCTATAAAAGACGGCTGGTTTTATACTGGTGATATAGGTTATTTAGACGAAGATGGCTATCTTTATATAGTAGGTAGAAAAAAAGAACTTATAGTACTTGAAAACGGCAAAAAAGTAATTCCAGAAGAAATTGAAAACCTCATTCTTTCTAAAAGCGATATAGTAAAAGAAGTAGCTGTTATAGAACAGAATGGACATCTACATGCCATAATAGTACCAGATTTCGACTTAGCAAAAGAAAAAGGTATATTAAATCTAAGAGAATACATCACATGGGAAGTGATTGACAAAGTAAATAGAGAATTGCCTTCTTACAAAAACATCACAGATTTTACCATAAGAGAGGAAGAGCTTCCAAAAACAAGGCTTGGAAAAATAAAGAGATTTTTACTAAAAGCTCAAGATAACGCACAACTAAAAGAACAAGTGCAAACTCAAGTGCAAACTCATAAAAAAGAAAACAAGCCAATTGGTATCTTGACAGAACAAGAGGGAATATTGCTTGATTATTTAAGGAAATACAAAAGTGATATATCTCCTAAAGATCATATAGAAATAGACCTTGGCTTGGATTCTTTGGATAAGGTGGAGCTTTTAAGCTTTTTGGATAGAACGTTTGGTATACAAATACCCGAAAAGGAGCTTTCTAAATATTTATCTGTAGAGCAATTAATGAACTTAGTATCAGACAAAGAAGCCAAACAAACAAAAGAAGTAAACTGGCACGATATACTAAGCGAAACCGCTCCCGCTGAAACTTTAGAATACAAAGACGAGGTTTTAGTATACGGTTCTTATTTGTTAAAACAAATTTTTAGGATTTACTTTAGGTTCCAAGTGGAAGGCTTACCAAATCTACCAAAAGAAAATCCATTTATCATAGCACCAAATCATGCCAGTTATTTAGACGGGTTTTTAATAGCAGCTTCGTTGCCAAAAGAGTTAATAAAAGATACATATTTTGTAGGAGCAAAAGAATACTTTGAAGGCAAGTTTGGGGCTATTGTTGCCAAATATTTTCATGTTATAACAGTGGACACTCAATCAAGCGTTAAAGAAACGCTTGTAAAATCTGCAGCTGTTTTAAAAAGCAAGAAAAATTTAGTTATATTTCCAGAGGGAGCTAGGACTAGAAATGGTAAACTACTTCCCTTTAAAAAAGGTGTGGCTATATTGAGCAAAGAACTCAAGGTGCCTATTGTACCAACAGCTATAAAAGGGTCTTACGAGGCTATGAAAATAGGTGATTTATTCCCAAAACCAAAAAAAATAATTTTAAGATATGGATGGCCTATCGTAGATTACGAGTTTTCTTACGATGAAATCATAGGAAGACTGGAAGAAGCAGTGCAATCCCTTCTTGATTTACCTTAATAGATAGTTTTGGCTTTTAGTAAAGGCTTATCTTATTTATGTGCTATAATATATATTCTAACTAATGTTGCGGAGGTTTTTATGAAAGTTTTAATCACCGACCCAATATCTCCAAAAGGCGTAGAGATTCTTAAGAAAGAATTTGAGGTGGATTATTATCCTGAAATCAAGTTTGAAGAGCTCTTAGAAATAGTTGGAAATTATGATGCAATAGTAACAAGAAGTAGAACACCAATTACTACCGAGCTTTTAGAAAGGGCAAAAAATTTAAAAGTAATAGGAAGGGCAGGGGTAGGTGTAGACAACGTAGATATAGAAACCGCTTCTAAAAAAGGTATTTTGGTGTGTAATACACCAGGGGCAAACACTATAGGTGCTACCGAACTCACCATAGGACACATGATAAATGTTATAAGAACTATACACAAAACCCACAATACAATAATGGACTATAGATGGGAAAGACATAGTTTTATGGGTATTGAGCTTTTTGGAAAAACATTAGGAATAATAGGTTTAGGAAACATAGGCTCTCAAGTGGCAATAAGAGCAAAAGCTTTTGGAATGAAAGTGGTTGCCTATGATCCTTATATACCAAGAGAAAAAGGTGATAGGTTGGGAGTAAAGCTATACGACGATTTGGATGAAATGCTTGCAATATCTGATGTTGTAACCATACACACCCCGCTAACCCATGAAACAAAAGGAATGATAAACAAAGAGCGCATTGCAAAGATGAAAGACGGTGCTATAGTGATAAACTGCGCAAGGGGTGGCATCATAGTAGAGTGGGATTTGATAGAAGCTCTTAAAAGCGGAAAACTATACGGAGCTGGTATAGACGTTTTTAGCAAAGAACCGCCACCAAAAGAACTTGTCGATGCTTTTAAAGAATGTAAAAACGTATCGTTGAGCGCTCACATAGGGGCAAATACCTATGAATCCCAAGAAAACGTAGGCATCATAATAGCCCAGCAAGTAACAAAAGCTTTAAAAGGACAACCTGTAGATTACGTGGTAAACGCACCTTTCCCAGATATATCCGTTATAACTCTTATAAAACCGCACTTAGATTTGGCTGAAAATATGGGAAGTTTTGTAGCTCAGCTAAGCACCGACGGTATAAAGAAGATAAAAGTAGAGGTTATAGGAGACTTGGCCCAAAACTCAAAACCTGTAGTAGCAGCCGTACTAAAAGGTGTTTTAAAGAGTATAACGGATTATCCAGTAAATATCATAAATGCTACATATCTTGCAAAAGATTACGGCATAGAGGTAGAGGAAATAGCAAGCGAGGAGTCTCAAGATTTTAAACATTATATAAAAATAACCGCTTACGGAGATGTGCAAGAGAAGGTTGTAGGTGGTAGTCTAATAGAAAATCAAATACCTCGTATCTTGCAAATAGATAGATTCTACGTGGATGTGGAGCCAGAAGGTGTTATGCTTGTGTTTGAAAATAAAGACGCGCCTGGGGTAATAGGCACTATAGGGTCTATCTTAGGTCAAGCCAATGTTAATATAGCTGGTTTTAGATTAGGTAGAGAGAAAAAAGGCGGGTTGGCATTAGGAGTACTAAACCTAGATTCTAAAGTAAGCGATGAGGTGTTAGAAAAGCTTAAAAGAATACCTCAAATTATCTCTATGAAGCAGGTAATCTTATGATACTGGTACAAAAGTTCGGTGGTACATCCGTTGGATCTATAGAGCGCATAGAAAATGCCGCCAACAAAGTTATAAATGCTATAAAAAAAGGCTACAAGCCTGTGGTAGTGTCTTCAGCCATGTCTGGTGAGACAGAGAGGCTTATAAAATTAGCAAAAGCCATAGAAGAGCATCCAAGCTATAGAGAGTTAGACCAACTTATATCTACTGGTGAGCAGCAAGCCATAGCCCTTTTTGCTCTTATGCTTATAAAAAAAGGGTATGATGCTATGAGTTTGTGCGGTTGGCAAATACCTATAGAAACAGACGATGTGCATTTTAAAGCCAACATTAAAAATATAAACACAAAAAAGATTTTTGAGCTTTTAGAAAAAAATATAATACCGGTAGTGGCTGGTTTTCAAGGTATAGACGAGCATGGAGATATAACCACCTTAGGAAGAGGTGGATCTGACACTACTGCGGTGGCTTTAGCTGGATATCTAAGAGCAGATTGTGAGATATACACAGACGTAAATGGGGTTTATACCACAGATCCTCGTATTGTAAAGCATGCTAAAAAGATAGATTACATATCCTATGAAGAAATGCTTGAGATGGCATCGTTGGGTGCTAAGGTTATGCAGATAAAGAGTGTTGAGTTTGCAGCAAAATTTGGATCTCGTATACATGTTAGATCTTCATTTGAAGAAGCTGAAGGCACTTGGATAGTACCGGAGGAAGAAATTATGGAGAAAAAAGCCGTAAGAGCTATAACCGCCGATGTCAACGAGTCTAGAATTACTATAACCCACATACCAGATAAACCTGGTATAGCTGCTGAGATTTTTAAGAGCTTAGGAGAGTCTCACATAGTGGTAGATATGATTGTCCAAAACGTCTCTGTGGATGGGTACACCGATATGTCTTTTACTGTAAACAAAAACGACGCTCACAAAGCAGAAGAAATTACAAAAAAAGTGGCTAAACAACTAAACGCCAGAGATGTGTTAAGAGATGACGATGTAGCCAAGATATCCGTGGTAGGTATAGGTATGAAAAGCGCTTACGGCATAGCTGGACGTATGTTTGAAGTACTTGCCTCAAACAACATAAATATAAAAGCTATTTCTACTTCAGAGATAAAAATATCTTGCCTTATAGACGAAAAGTATACAGAGCTTGCTGTTAGAGCTCTTCATGAGGAGTTTATAGAAAAAGATGAGCCTTGATAAAAAAAGAGCTAAAGAGATTTTAGACGCTTTTAAAAGCCTAAAAATTGTCGTAGTGGGCGATGTGATGCTCGATCATTATCTTTTTGGCAACGTTGAAAGAATATCTCCAGAAGCTCCAGTACCGGTGGTAGAAGTACTATCAGAAGAGTATAGACTTGGTGGAGCTGCAAACGTTGCCAGCAACTTAGCCTCTTTGGATGTGCAGACTTCTTTGTGTGGTATAGTAGGCGACGACAATGCAAATATTATAATGTCTAAAAGATTAAAAGAACTAAACATAGAGAATTTAAATATTATCTCAGACAAACCCACTACTCAAAAGACACGCATAATAGCATCTCATCAGCAACTTATAAGGATAGATTGGGAAGATAAGACTCCGTTTTTAGATTTTAAAATTATATTGGATAGGCTTCCAAAGGATGTGGACGGTATTATTGTATCAGATTATGCAAAAGGTACAATCACGGAAAACCTTTGTCAGGCTTTGACAAAACATTATCCTTTCGTTTCAGCAGACCCAAAGCCCCATCACAAAAATTTTTACCGTAATCTATCTGTGATAACTCCAAACGAAAAAGAAGCCAAGGCTATGTTAAACGAAGAGGATATATTTACTCTTGGCAAAAGCCTAAAAGCTGAATTAAATCTTAAATATCTAGCCATAACGCTTGGGCCAAAGGGTGTTGCTTTTTTTGAAGACGATGCTATTCATACTTACAGCGCAAAGGCAAAAGAGGTTTACGATGTAACAGGTGCTGGTGATACGTTTTTAGCTGTTTTGACTGCAGCTTTGTTAGCTGGTGCTAAAACTAACGAAGCCTGTGAGCTTGCCAACACCGCCGCTGGTATAGTTGTATCAAAAATAGGTGCTGCTTCTACCACGAAAGAAGAAATATTGGAAAATCTTTAAAATAGACCACCGAATCCCCAATAACTTGACATCTCTTGTAAAAATTCTAAAAGCTCAGATATATTTTTACACATACCTTGATAACAGCAAGTTTGGTCACCATCTTTGAAATTTATATCTATAATACCATCTTTTCTTACTATTAGCTCAGCATCGATGCCTTTGGACTCGTATATACCAAGAAATCCGTAATCCATAGGAAACCATACAAACATATCCAACCTGAGTATGTTTTCCAGATCTTTATAAAAGTAGGTAATAGCGTTTGTTTTAAATTCATACAAAACACTTTCGCAAGCCATTGTATAAATGTAATAAATAAAAACTTCAAAAGACTTGATTTATATCAGTATAAAAATATCTTTATTTCATAAAAAATTAGCATTCTTATGGCAAAATAGAATGTTATGAAGCTAAAAAAAATAAAAGGTATTGTTTTTGGTTTTTTGGTATATGGGCTTTTAGCATCAAAACCTTCTTTTTCACAGGAAAAGCCGTTAGAGCTAACGCCTGCCCAAGCAGTTTCTATTTTTATACACAACAACTACAACGTTTTAATAGACAAATACAATATAGACAAAGCCTATGCAAACTACCTTGAATCAAAAGCCCACACAAATCCTACTATATATATGTCTAGCACTCAGCACGAAATAAGAAATGGAGAGTTAAGAAGCAGAGATTCTACATCAAACATAGGTATATCTAAGCTTTTCAGAATGGGTGGCAAAAGAAGTCTAAACATGAAACTAAACTACGCCCTTTACAAATCTTCTATTTTCGCTCACGACGACAATGTAAGGAATCTCCTTATAGGGTTTATGAGCCTTTACTACCAAGTGATAATAGATAAGATAGCTTTAAGACAAGCTAAAGATGACCTTGATAACTATGAAAAGGTATTAAAGATAGCTAAATATCAAAGGGATTACGGGTTTATATCTAATTTAGATTATTTTAAACTATCTGTTTACAAAGTAAACCTTCAAAGCGCAGTATATCAAGCAAAAGCTCAATACGAAAACGATTTGAAAGAGTTGCAAACGCTGCTTAGACTAAAAACCCCAATACGTTTAAAAGCTGGTTATCCAGTAGCATTTTTATTAAACCAAAAACTAAATTTAAAAAAATATGAAGAGCTTGCTTTGAATAGATTCGATGTAAAAGCGGCAAGATATCAACTTCAATCTGATCTTTACAACTTAAAATATCAAAAGGCTCAAAATATACCAGATTTAACGTTCAACTTTGAGATAGATACAGTGGGAATGGACTCAGAAGGAAGAAGATATCCTTTTATGATAGGTGCAGGACTTAGCTTTCCACTTCCTATATTTGATAGAAACGTAGGTGGTATTTTAAATGCGGCTTACAGTATAAAGCAAGATAGGCTTATGCTTAAAAATTTAGAAGATACTGCAAAAACCCAAACTTACCAAGCTTACCAAAACTTTTTAAGCGCTCAAAAGACCTTTAGAGCCTACGTAGAAAAAAAGAAAGAAATTGAAAAAATTCTTGATATATCTCAAAAATCTTTTGCTTTAAGAGGTATATCTGTGCTTGATTTGCTCGACGCTGAAAGAACTTACAAAGATTTTATGGCAAGCTATAGAAATGCTTTATATCAGCTTATGCTAAGTAGAACGCTTTTAGATCTTTATAGCAGGGGTAACCTATGAATAAGAAAATTTTTAAAGGTGCTTTTTTATCGGGTTTAGTTTGCTTGGCTTTTACCAGCTGCAACAACTCCAAGGCATCAAGCAACGCTGTGAAGCAAAATGAAGCGAGATCATCAGAGACTAGCAACATAAAAATAGTAAAGGTAAGCGTTTCTACTTTTACTAAAAGCCTTAAACTTCCAGGTACTGTCAAATCTTCTCCAAATGGCATTGTAAACGTTACTTCTTCTGTAAACGGGGTTATAGAAAGGGTGCTTGTAAATATAGGTCAAAATGTCCATACAGGACAGCCTCTTTTCTTGGTAAAATCTGCTGATGTAGCAAACTTATATTCAAACTATCTTCAGGCAAAAGCCCAGTATGAGCTTGCCAAAAAAACTTACGAGCTTACCAAAAAGCTTTATGCAATAGGCTCAATGTCTAAGTTCGATTTGGATAACGCTTTGGCAAATTTAAAATCTTCCAAAGCCCTTATGGATGGATACTATGCCTAAATGCGCATAATAGGCTTAAAAGGTGGTGGTTCTTACGTAATGACAAAATACATAACAAGCCCAGCAGATGGTGTTGTGGCAAAATTAATATACATCCTGGTGAAAAAATCATAGTAGATCCATACACACCGCTTGCTACTATAGTAGACACTTCTCATGTTATGGTAGAAGCGGATGCTTTTAGCAAAGATATAAGGTTTATAAAGCCAGGTCAAAATGCAGATATAACGACTTCCTCTTATCCTGGAATTGACTTTAAAGGTAAAATATTCTACGTAGGAGACATAGTAGACCCTAATACAAGGACTTATAAAGTTTATATAAGAGTTAAAAATATACATAATCTCTTAAAACCAAATATGTTTGTAAATGTAAAGATATTGCCAAATACTATTCAAGCTTTATCCATTCCTCAGAGCGCTTTAGTATTTGACAACAACAAGTTTTACGTTTTTAAATATGAAAATGGTAAGTATGTAAAAACAGAGGTTCAAGTCTATCAAATAAAAGACGGTACCGCTTATATAAAAAGCGGTCTTAACCAAGGAGATGAGATAGTAGGTTCTGGTAGCTTGTTGTTAAAAGATGCATCATAGGGTTGATTTATGAGATCATTTATAAACTTTGTACTTCAAAACAAAATAGTGTTTATATTCGTAGTGTTGCTACTTTTTATCTTTTCTATATTTGGTCTTAAAAAGCTCGATGTAGAACCATTTCCAGACTACTCTCCCGTTGTGGTAGAAATCACCGCTATATACGCTGGTCATTCTGCAAAAGAGGTAGAAAAGCAAGTAACTATACCTCTTGAGAGTGCTCTCTCAGCAATCCCTTACGCCACTAGGATAAATACCCTATCTTTATATGGTCTTTCCGATGTAAAGGTTACGTTTAGCTACGATATAAGCTACGATGCTGCAAAGCAACATATTATAAATAGACTTACGCAAGCAAATCTTCCACCAGGTGTTCAGCCAGTTATTCAGTCAAATCCAGTGGGTGAGGTCATGAGGTTTCAAGTAAGAGGTCTCAAACATCAATCTCTTATGGATCTTAGAACGCTTGCCGATTGGCCCATATGTAGACAAATCAAGACCGTTCCAGGCATAGAAGACTGCAACCCTATTGGTGGTTTTGAAAAGCAATATCAAGTGATAGTTGACCCTCAAAAGCTTGTGAAATATGGTCTTACATTAACACAAGTGCAGAACGCTATAGCAAACGCAAATATAAACGTTGGTGGCAACTACACAGAAATAGGTGAGCAAACATATACAATTCGTGGTATTGGGCTTATAAAAAATTTGAATGATATAAAAAATATAGTTTTAACAAACTACAACGGTACTCCTATAACAGTGGCTGATGTTGGAAAAGTACGCATAGGACATGCGCCAGTACAAGGCTATATGGGGCTTAGCATAAGAGAACCAAATGGCAAATGGTATTCAAGAAATCAGGTGGTGGTAGTAACAGCCGTCATGAGAAAAGATGCCCAATCTGTACCTACTTTAAGAGCCTTAAACAAAAAGATTAAGGAGTTAAATGAACAGTATAAATCTCAAGGTGTAGAGTTGGTGCCATATTATACAAGACAAACTCTCTTAAATGCCGTTATAAACAAAATAAAAGAAAATGCCACGATAGGTATTATTCTAATACTTGCTATGGTGATTTTCTTCTTAGGAGATGTTCCAATAGCCCTTATAGTTGCTTCCGTGGTCCCAATTGCCCTTATATCAACACTTGCTTTTATGGCTTTAAGAGGTGAGGAAGCTAACCTCATATCCCTCGGGGCTGTTGATTTTGGTATTATCATAGATAGCGCTATCCTTCTAGCGGAAAACATTTTCAGAATATCTGGAGAAAAAGAGAATCACAGTGCAGACTATGTTATAGCCTACGCTACTATGGACATAGCAAAACCAGTGATGTTTTCAATTCTCATAATCATTGCCTCTTTCATACCACTTTTTATGATGAGCGGAGCTCAAGGAGTTTTGTTTAGTCCAATGGCAAGAACTTACGTTTACGCTCTTGCTATAGCTATAGTACTCACTTTTACCTTTGTGCCATCAGCTATAGGACTTGTAAAGAAAGAGATAAACAAAAAGGAGCCTAAAATACCTCTTATCCTTACAGATTTTTATATTAAAATCCTAAAACAAATACTAAAGATAGCAAAACCCTTCACCATAGCAAGCTTTATAGTAATAGCAATAATGCTTATCTGTTTCAAGTTTTTAGGAACGGAATTTATACCAACCTTAGACGAAGGAAATATATACCTAAGGATTACGTTTCCATACAGTATAGCCCTTTCTACTTCTCATAAGTATGCCAACGAAGTAAGACAGTATATGATGACATTTCCAGAAGTAGTATCTGTAGATAGTAGAGCGGGAAGACCAGAAGACGGTACAGACGACGTTGGTCCTTATGATACAGAGTACTCAATTCAGCTTTTACCATATTCAAAGTGGCCAGATGGTATGACTAAGAAAAAGCTTGAAAATATAATGAGAAAACATCTCGAAAAAATGTTTCCAGGGGCAGATGTAAATTTCTCTCAATACATTCAAGACAACTTTGATGAAGTGCTTTCTGGTGTTAAGGGTGAAAACTCGTTAAAAATATACGGACCAAAGTTAGAAGAATTAGATAAGTTGGGAAGAGAAATAACACCTGTCTTAGAACATATAAAAGGTATGGCAGATGTAGGCATGTATAAAGAACTTGGTCAACCTGAAATAGATGTAAGAGTTGACAGAGAAAAAGCAGCAAGGTATGGCTTAAATACTGGAGATGTTTTAAATATAATACAAGCTGCCATAGGAAGCTCACCAGTAACAGAGGTTTTAAAAGGAGATGAGCAGTTTGATTTAGTAATAAGATTTCCAAAGGATTATAGAAAAACTGCTAAAGAGATAGCTTCTATACCCATACTAACTCCAAACGGTCAGATTATAAAACTTGGTGACGTGGCAGATGTAAGATATCACATAGGTGCTTTCTTTATATATCGGGAAAATTATCAAAGATTCTTACCTATAAAGTTTAGCATTACCACTTCAAACGTAGGCGGTGTTATAAAAAAAGCCAAAGAAGCTATAGCAAAAGCCGTAAAACTACCACCGGGCTACCACCTTGAATGGAGCGGTGAATACAAGCAAATGATACAAGCCCAGCGTCAAATGGCTATTATAATACCAGTAGCTGTATTTATAGCCTTAGCGATATTGTATTTATACTTTAAATCCTTAAGATATACGTTTGTGGCTTTCTCCAGTGCTGTAGTGGCTATAGGTACTGCGATTGTTACACTTTTATTGCTTGGCATGGCATTTAGCGTCTCCTCTGCTATAGGATTTATATCTGTAATGGGTGTTTCTATAATGAACGGCTCTGTTATAGTCACTCAATTTATAAGGCTTTACGAAAGTGGACTATCGGTTTACGATGCCGTAATAGAAACTATGAAAGACAAATTTAGACCCGTATTGATGACAGGTTTGGTGGCTGCTCTTGGACTTTTGCCAGCAGCTATAAGGACTGGTATAGGCACTCAAGTCCAAAAACCATTGGCTGTAGTAGTTGTAAGCGGAATGAGTATAGGTACTATTGCTACCCTTCTTTTGATACCGGTACTTCTTTATATTGTCCCACCCAAAGATTATCCTAAGTTTTAGACTTTCTTCTTTGCCCTCACCATTCTCTGCTTTCTTTTTATTTAATGATTTAATATCTGATATAACTTATAAAATAAAAGAGCCAACATAAAAAGCACGTATATCCTTAAAAATATCAAAGAAAACTTTACCCAAAAATTATATCTGCTCATAATACTTAACCTCCTGGAAACAGCGTTTGGAAAGCATACACCAAAGAAAGCACCATAACAAATACTATTATTAAAGCCACAAATACATTTGACCATATGTTGTTTGTATAGCTTCCCATAAGCTCTTTATCGTTTAATAGCAAAAGCAAAAACAACAAAGCTGGTGGTAATAAAAACGTATTCATAACTTGCACAAGCAAGTTTATAATCACCAAAGGAGCATGTGGTATAAGGACTATGCTTCCAGCTACGCTTACACTTAAGATGTATATGGTGTAAAACCACTTTGCTCTTTGAAAGGGTAGATTAAGGCTGTGCTCCCAACCAAACACCTCTCCAAAAGCCCAAGAGGTAGAAAGAGCCAATGTAACAGCAGCCACAGCACCAGCGGAAAAAAGCCCTATTGCAAATATAGTCCCAGCGTATTTGCCTAAGAATGGTACCAAAGCCCTTGCTGCTTCTGAAGCATCTTGTATGTTGTTGTAAGGTGGATGCCCATATAAAGTGGCACCGGTGGTTATTATGATTGAAGCGGCCACTATAGCAGTACCAAGACTACCTATAAAGGTATCTATTCTACCTATTCTTATATCATCTATACCCATCTTCCTATCTACCACAGCACTTTGCTGGAAGAAAAGCATCCAAGGGGATATAGTGGTACCTATGTTTGCTATAAAAAGTGTCAGAAACGTTGGCGAAAATATATCTATACCCTGGAATGTAAAAGACTTGAGCACTTCATTTATATCAGGATGAGCTTTTATAGCCGCTGGTATGAAAACAAGCTGTAAGAGCGCAAAGGCTATAAGAGATTTTTCCACAAACATGTATCCACCACTTAAAACAAGCAGTATCATAGCTCCTACAGCTATTGGAATGGTTACTTCATATGGAAGTCCAAACACCATTTTTACAGCCGCTCCTATACCTATAAACTCCGTTACAAGGGTAAAAGTGTTTGCTATAAAAAGGTCTGCCAGAGAAAACCATCCCCAGAACTTACCAAACTTCTTGTATATAAGCTCTGCATGACCTTCTTTTGTAACAGCTCCAAGCCTTACAGTCATCTCTTGGACTACAAAGGCAAGCAAAGACATTATAAATACAGCCCCTACCAACGTATACTTTGTCTGGGATCCTGTCACTGCATACGTGGTGATGCCACCAGCATCGTTGTCTGCCATCATCACTAGAAAACCTGGCCCAAGCACTAAAAGTGGTGCTATAAACCTTTTTGCAATTTGTGTGAATTTTGATTGTTCTACCATGCTAATATTATACTTTGCCTTTATTAAATTTTCATTAAAACGTTAGAATGTGGTTATTTCATATGTTATAATTTTTTGATTTATCTTGTTTGGTTTTAAAAATCTATTTTTGGGATTTTAACTTGGGATTTTAAAAAGAAAATTTAAGACAATGCCCCACAAGGTTGGGCACGTTGTTTAGGATTCTTCGTCTAAGACCAGTAAGACATTTACTCTTGAGATATCAACACTAACGAACTTCGGCATATTTTGAGATTGGTTTGAAAAATTATACCAATCTTCAGAACCTTCATTTTTGACAATATTAAGCAACTCGTTTTTATCGACGATTGCTACTCTTTTGTTCATTTTGATTAGCTTTTCTTCCATTCTCTCCAAAGATTTTTGGCTTTTACATCTTATAAGCCTAACTCGGTTTAACATCTTGGTTCGCCACAAGCTTCTTAGCTTCATAATTTTACCTCCTTTTAGGTATATCTTAAATATAACCTTTTAATGTTAATATTTTATTAATTTTTGATGAAAAATATATGAAGATACTTTAGTTTTTCAAGCTTTTAAAAGCTTCATAAAGAATCTCTAAATCCTCGCTGGAATAAGATAGCGATGCAGTTAACCTTAGAATGGCTTTGTTTTTTGGCACTGTTGGGTATCTGATGGCTTGTATAAAGATGCCATTTTCTAACAATTTGTCTCTTAGCTTTAGAGCTTTATCTTCTTCGCCTACTTTTATAGGTATTATAGGCGTGGTAAAGTCTTCTTTTGTCTGGAAATTGAATTCTTTTATTATATCTAACATATATTTTGTTCGTTTTTTTAGCTCATCTTTGTATTTGTCTAAATTTTCTTCAATAAGTTCTAAGGCTTTTATAGAAGCAAAAACCATTGGAAGTCCTAAAGCTGTAGAAAATATGTAAGACCTTGCTTTGTTAACGATATACTCCACAATAGATCTTTTTGCACAAACAAATCCGCCTTGAGAGCCTATTGCTTTTGACAAAGTCCCCATTATAATTATATTTTCTTCTGGTAAAAGCCCAAAATAATCGTATATACCTTTTCCTATAGTCCCAGTGGCATGCGCTTCGTCAATAACAATATAAGCTTCAAATTCTTTTGAAATATCTATTAGCTCTTTTAACCTTGTTAAATCCCCCTCCATGCTAAATACAGAATCAGATACTATATAAGCTCTTCTGTGTTTTTGCCTTGATGATTTTAAAAGCTCAAAAAGATGATTAATATTGTTATGTTGGTAAATATATTTTGAAGCTTTTGATAACCTTATCCCGTCTATTATTGATGCGTGATTTAATTCATCGCTGTAAAAAGCATCTTCTTCATTGCCTAACGCTTGGAAAAGTCCTATGTTTGTAGAGTATCCAGATGGGAAGACTATGCAATCTTCTTTGGACTTTAACTTGCTAAGCATAAACTCTAGCTCTTTATGGTATTTTGTATATCCATTCACAAGGCTTGAGGCAGTAGCACCTATTGTGTTTGTTTTTCTTAATTTCTCTATAACATACTCTATCACTTCCTTGTTTTTAGACATACCAAGATAATCGTTTGAACAAAATATTCTCTTGTTTTCTATGGTTTCTCTTTTTCTGTATAGTTTTTGGCTTTTAATATATTCCAACTCCTCTTCAAAGTCCATAAATGTATTATACAAACTTTTTCAAAAAGTGATAAAATTAGTTATTATGATTACTAAAAGCTTGTATACGGGGGCAGAAATAACTTGGTGTAGGAATTGTGGAAACTTTGGCATCATGGGTGCTTTGGGAGCAGCTCTAAATGAGCTTACAGACAGCATACCTCTTGAAAAGTTTGTTATGGTAACAGGTATAGGGTGTCACGGCAAGATATTTGATTATATTGATATAAACGGTTTCTATTCTTTACACGGAAGGGCTGTTGCCACTGCAAGCGGTATAAAACTAGCCAATGAAGATTTAAAAGTAATATGCTTTGTAGGGGACGGCGACGGATACGGCGAGGGCCTTGAGCACCTTATCTTTGCTGCTAAAAGAAACATAGATATTACAGTTATAGTACATGATAATAGATCTTATAGCCTTACTACTGGACAGTTTACGCCTACTAGCGCTTTAGATTTTAAAGGTAAGTCTACACCAAAAGGGCCACCAGAAGACCCTATAAATCCTATATCTCTTTTAATGGAAGCTGGAGCTACTTTTGTTGCAAGAGGGTATTCCGGCTATATAGACCATCTTAAGGATCTTATCAAAAAAGCGGTGCTCCATAAAGGTTTTTCTATTGTAGAGACTTTACAACCTTGTGTGATATTTTACAATACGTATGATTTTTACAACAGCCGTGTTTATAAGCTTGAAAACCATAATCCAAACGATTTTAATAAAGCTTATGCTGTGGCCAAAGAATGGGATTACATAAAAATTGATGCAAAAATTCCGATAGGAATAATATATGAGAATACGAATAAGAAAACTTATGAAGAGAGAGTGTAAGATAATAAAATTATGCATTTTTCCAAATTAGTAATTATTTTATGAGTGGGGGTAATATATGAAAACATTTAAGATGAACAATGTCGTTAGAAGTTTAAAATTTTGTATGTTGGCTTTGAGTCTATTGAGTCCTTTGATGTCTTTAGCGTATCCCTCTGATTTTAAAGATCAGGTTGACTTGGTTTTTAATGTTTTGACTGGTAAATCTTGTAAAAATTTATACGATGCTGCAAACGCCATATATAGAGATCAAGCTAACAAGTATAATGCTGATATTACCCCTATGACATCCTATGAAAAAGTAGAGAAAATATGCAAAGAAAATAGATTTATATGCACCAAAGACAACAACAAGCTTTTGTTTAGCATAGGAAAAATTAGGAACGAAAACGATGGGTACAAGGTTGTTACAATGAATTTTTATACTAAAAATAACAAAAATCTTATGACAAAGTGCAACATAGTTATAAATACTAAAAATACGAACAGAGGCTATCCTATATCTTTACCAGAGATATCAAGCAATTTAAGAGAATGTATAAAAACTATAGAAAATAAGTATTGTGTTGTAAAAGCCTTAAACAACATTTA
>PNJC01000058.1 GCA_002878215.1 Hydrogenobaculum sp.
ATAACAATTAACAAGTTGACTTTTTAAATGAGTTTACTAAATTTTCTATATGCGAGTAATTTTATTCTCTGGAAAAGGCGGTGTAGGAAAAACTACGGTATCGGCGGCTACCGGTTATAAGCTCTCCAAAATGGGCTACAAGACGATAGTGGTTTCTTTAGACCCGGCTCATAGCTTAGGAGATTCTTTCGATATACCAGATGAGCAAAAATATGCTGTTAAAGGCCTTCCTATTCAAATAAACGAAAATCTTTACATTCAAGAGATAGATATCCAAGAAGAAATAGATAGATACTGGGGAGACGTTTATAGATTTTTAGAGCTTCTTTTTAACACCACAGGGCTTGATGGTGTTTTATCTGAAGAGCTCGCCATACTACCTGGTATGGAAGAAGTTACAAGTTTGCTGTATGTAAATAAGTATTACAAAGATAAAGAGTTTGATGTCCTAATACTAGACTTACCACCCACCGGTGAGTCTCTAAGGTTTGTTTCAATGCCTACGGTTCTAAAATGGTATATGAAAAGAATATTTAAAACAGAGCGTATGATTTTTAAAGTGGCAAGACCCGTAGCAAAAAGGCTTACCGATGTCCCAATTCCAGATGACAACTATTTCCAAGCTTTAGAAAACTTTTACGAAAAGCTAAAAGGTGTTGATGAAATACTGATAGACCCAGATACCACATCCGTTAGAATAGTTGCAAACCCAGAAAAAATGGTGGTAAAAGAAAGCCAAAGGGCTTATATGTATTTTAACCTATTTGGTGTAAATGTAGATGCTGTTATAGTAAACAAAGTACTTCCAAAAGACAAAGTGGCAGATTGCGAATTTTTTAAAGAATGGGTAAAATCCCAACAAAATTACCTTGAAGAGATAAAATCTTTGTTTACACCAACGCCAATCTTTGACGTACCTACAATGCAAGAAGAGGTCTGCGGTTTGCAAAAGCTAGAGATGCTCTCAGATTTAATATACAAAGATAAAAATCCTGCAGATATTCTCTTTAAAGACAAGCCTTTTGAGTTTTTACAATCAAACGGCAACTACACGTTGAGATTAAGAGCCCCCTATATAAGAAAAGACGCTATATCTGTGGTAAAAGGAGAAGATGAAATAATAGTAAGGGCTGGCAACTTCAAATCTCACGTCATGCTTCCAAGAAAACTAAAAGATTATGAACCAATCAAAGCTAAATACGATGCTCCTTACCTATACGTAGACTTGGCAAAAAATAATTGAAATTTAACAAAAAGGTATTATACTAATCTTATGCCAGAAAAAGTTTTGGAAGCTGAAGAGGTGCCGGATGTATATCCTTTGCAGTATAGGTTTGCAAAGCAGTATTTCGACAACATAGTATTGAGAAAACCCTTCATATTGGATGTTCTTAAAAGCGTAAAAACCCCGACCCTTGTTATAAACTTAGACAGGATAAAAGAGAGGTTTATAGAACTACAAGAAGCTTTAAAAGAAGCAAAGATATATTATGCGGTAAAAGCAAACGATAATCAAGAGATACTAGCTTTGCTAAACGACCTTGGTAGCGGCTACGAAGTGGCTTCTTCTTGGGAACTGGAAAAAGTCCTAAGACTTGGAGTAGATGGTTCAAGAATAATATCAAGCAACCCGGTAAAACCGTTAGATTTTATAGATTACGCTTATAAATCAGGTATCAAGGCTTTTAGTATAGACTCTTACAAAGAAATAGACAAGTTAAAAAAGATAGCTCCAAGGTCAAGAGTCTATGTGAGGCTTATAGTACCAAACGAAGGAAGCGATTGGCCTCTTACAAACAAGTTTGGCGTTAATGTAGATGATGCTCTAAGCCTTCTTGAATATGCAAAATCACAAGGGCTTGTGCCGTATGGTATTACATTTCATGTAGGTTCTCAATGCAACAACCTAAGAAATTGGTTTATAGGTATAAAAAAAGCTTGGGAGCTTTGGGAAAAAGCCATATACAAAGATATAAAACTTACAATGCTAAATCTGGGCGGTGGTATACCTATAAACTATCAATACGAATCTCTTAGCATAGAAGACATAGGGTCTTACATAGAAGCACTTTTGCAAAAATATTTCCTTATAAAGCCCATGGAAGTACAAATAGAACCAGGAAGAGGACTCGTAGGAGATGCAGGCGTGTTGGTAAGCTCTGTTATAGGGAAGACCACAAAGTATATAAACGGTGAAGAATCTTACTGGATTCATTTGGATACCGGAGTATTTAACGGTCTTGCTGAAGTCCTGGGTGGAATAAGTTATCCAATGTATGCTGAGCAAAAAGGGGAGATAAAACCCTACACTATAGCTGGTGTCAGTTGTGACAGCATGGATATCATATCAAATACCACATACCTTCCAGAACTAGACATAGGTGATAGGGTGTATATAATGGCTGCCGGGGCTTACACTACGGTTTATGCTGCCAATTTCAACGGTTTTGGTATACCAGAGACTGTTTTTGTATAAAGCTTTTATCAATAGTTTTATTAATAGTAGTATCCTTTATTATACTTACTCACTTCAAAGTGCCTACTTGACAAGATAAGCTGTATACTTTAATATAAAACTATCAAAACCAAAGGAGGTTTTAGCCTATGGCAAGACTTGTTAAACTAAGCGGCAAAGGACCAGTGCAAATAAAGGCTAATGAGGAAAAATGGGTTTGCACTTGTGGGCTTTCAAAGGGTTTTCCATTTTGTGATGGATCTCACAAGAAGACTCAAGACGAGGCCGAAGGAAAGCTTTATATATACGGTGAAAACGAAAGGATTGAGTTAGCATAAGGAGATTTGTATGGAGCAAGAGTTTGACAGACAAAAAGTAAAAGCCTACATAGAAGGTTTGAAGATTTTAAAAGCCAAAAACGACGAGCTTTTAAAAGAGATCGAAAACGTAGCAAAGCATGCCCCAGTAGAAGGCTGTGAGCGCTTCATGAAAGCCATGTACGACAACCTAAAACAAAACTCCGAAAACGTATCTGGCGCCATCGAATACTGGGAAGGCGAAATAAAATAATAAAGTCAAAGCCCCTTCTCGGGGCTTTTTCAAATTATACTAAATAAATATTTATTGTGCGCTAAATTAATAAAAGAAAGATTAAGATAGACTTATTTCAATTATAATAATATGGATGAACATAAAAGTAATAGCAATAGACGGTCCGGCTTCCAG
>PNJC01000023.1 GCA_002878215.1 Hydrogenobaculum sp.
GTTATCGGCAAAATCCAAATCTGCACCAAACTGTACGATTGGGTTTATCTGACCTGCAAAGTAAAGACGCGTCTGAGCTACCGAGAAGTTCGTGGAGCTATGGTCATTTGTGTAAGTGGCACCATCTTGTTGAGCCCATATTTCCATTTTTAAGCCCACTTGTGCAAACTCATCGTTTGAAGCTTTTAGTAAGATAGCGTTAGCGTTATGGCTTAGAATACATAACCCACTGAAAAGCAAAAGACTACCTACTTTGGATTTCATCGCTTTTCCTCCTAAATATACCTTAAATTACTTTGATCTTCCGTTATATATAATGTAACATAACGCTTAAGAAAACAAAATGAGATATATCATACCTTTGATGTTATTGTTTGGGTTATTGCTTTGCTAGGTCTCCCTCCGTCGTTTTTAAAATACGAAACCAGCTTCTAAACCAAGCCTTATTTGTGTATTTTTGGTAGGTGCGCTGGCGGTAGGAGAGGTATAATAATAAGCTGATGCTACGTTTGTAATATGAACATACGATACTTCTGGTCTTATGAAAAACTGCTTATACTTGTACTCTGGTGTTATGGTGATAGAGTAAGCATGAGCACCTGTTCCAAAACCCATTATATCAGTACCAGAAGTTCCTTCCTCATCGTACTCGGCCCTTGCGTTCAAAGACCATGCATCGTTTATGTTGTAAGTGGCATAACCGGCTATACCAAAAGCATGATTTGAAGTAGTCTCTCCTTCTGTGCTAGTGGGCACATGTACATACATAGAGTCAAAGGCAAATGTAAACTTAGATATCGTATAAGAACCAGTAAGTTCATACTCTTGCTTGTTGGCTGGGTTAGAGGTTTGATTTGGTTTGGTGTTTTTATCAGGATATATAAAGTTAAAGCTTATTGAAGCGTTTTGATTTGGGGCCAAGCTAAAAGAGCCCTCTAAGGCAGGTTTTTTCTCAGAGTAAAAACCATCGTTTAGCTCTAAATTGCCTGTGAAGATGCCTTTTGTATAGGTAAATCTAATACCTCTACTTACCACAGGCTGCATGCTCCAAAGTATGCTTCTTTGGATGTCTATGTTTTGATAGGTAAAAGCTGATTCATATCCTATCATCGTAGGAAGCTTACCAACTTTTATAGATACACTTTGATTAGGATCAAACTCTAAGTAAGCTATGGGTAAAGCGGAAAAAAGATCGGTATTATATCCACTTTGGGTGGTTTTGGCTGTGGTCTCACCTACTGTTGGAAAAGCGTAAGCACCGGCTACTATGGTAAACCTTACCACACCGTCTGGTTTTGATATATTTACCAAAGCGTTTGATATATCGTAACGATTCTTTTTATCTCCATTAGTGGAAGATCCTGTGGAGGCTGGAGGTACATTGTTTGAGTAGAGGTAGTATCCGCTCACAGCACCGTCTATATTTAGCTTACCAAAAGCTCCTTCATCTATTTGGAAGGCGTAGGCTCCCCCAAAGGAGATGGAGAGAGATAGGATGGTCAAAGCCATGAAAAAGCGTTTGTAAGTTTTAAAGTTTTTCATATGATATAAACCTCTTTAAAACGTTAGTTGTAAGCTGTTTCACCGTGGGCTACTGAGTCAAGACCCTCTATTTCGTCTTCTTCTTTTACTCTTATACCCATAAAGATGTCAACTACTTTGAATATTATAAGACTCATTACAAATGAGTATGTCATTGTAGACATAGCTGCTATTAGCTGTATTACCACTTGGTGAGGGTTTCCATACAAAAGACCTTTACCGGCAGGGTTTATAGATGGGTCTGCAAACACACCCGTTAAGATAGCTCCCAAGAAACCAGCAACACCGTGAACACCGAAAGCATCCAAAGAATCGTCGTAGCCAAGTTTTGGTTTTAACCAAGATACTGTAAACACAGGTACCACACCAGCTACTATACCTATCACTATAGAACCTATGACGTTTACATAACCTGACGCGGGAGTGATAGCTACCAAACCTGCTATAGCACCAGAAGCCATGCCCAATGTGGTAGGTTTGCCGTGCAACATCCACTCTGTTATCATCCAAGCTATAGCTGCCATAGCTGTAGCTGTGTTTGTTGCAAGCCATGCGCTTGAGGCTATACCATCAGCTGCTAGTTCTGAACCTGCGTTGAAACCAAACCATCCAAACCAAAGAAGACCAGCTCCAAGGATTGTATAGGCGACGTTGTTTGGTATAAGCTGAGTATTTTTACGTTTGCCAAGCACCAAAGCACCTGCAAGCCCTGCTACACCAGCGTTTATATGAACAACGGTACCACCTGCGAAATCAAGGGCTCCAAGCTGAGACAACCATCCATTTCCCCATACCCAGTGAGCTATAGGAACGTATATGAGGGTTATCCAAAGAGGCACTATTACAAGCCATGCGCTAAACTTTAGCCTTTCTATTATAGAACCGCTAGCCAAAGCTACTGTGATGGCTGCAAAGGTTAGTTGGAATCCACAGTATATAAACTCAGGTACGGTTGTAGAAGGATGAAGTGAATTTGGCGTTACTCCGTTCATGAAAAGATATTGTAAGTTACCGATGATGCCGTGCACATCTTTGCCAAAGGCAAGAGAGTAAGCGTAAAGTACCCATATTACGCTCGTTATAGCATAAGCCATAAAACTAAGGGCTATAGTGTTTAAAAGGTCTTTTTTCTTTGCCATCCCACCGTAAAAAAACGCTAAACCAGGCAACGTCATAAGCATAACGAAAGAACTTGCCACCAACATCCATGCTGTATCACCGTGGTTTAGCTTTGGTGTCGTATCAGCAAAAGCGCTTCCTGTAAGAAGCAGAAAACCTAATCCGGCTTTTTTCAACATATCTATACCTCCTCTAAAAGTTTTCATATGGCGCTTTCTCCTTTTTCGCCGGTTCTTATTCTTACCGTTTCTTCTACGTTGTAGATAAAGATCTTTCCATCACCCACTTTGCCAGTTTGGGCAGACTTCAGTATGGTTTCTACCACCTTTTCCACTTCGGAATCTTTGACCACCGTTTCTATCTTAATTTTTGGTAGGAAATCGATAACGTATTCGGTGGCCCTGTAGATTTCCGTTTTGCCTTTTTGCTGGCCAAAGCCTTTCACCTCGGTGATAGTCATACCACCGATGCCTATCTCCACCAGTGCATCCTTGACTTCATCAAGCTTAAAAGGCTTGATGATAGCCTCTATTTTCTTCATAAACTACCTCCTTGAAAGTTTTCTGGAGATATCTTAAGCAAATTTTATGCCATCTACAAGATTATTGATATATATATGATTATGAGAAAACCTATCTTGTGTTTATTGTACATATGTTAACAAAAATGTTAACAATTGTAAGTTATAAATGTTATAAAAGAATGTGTTGAGAAAATTTACATATTCAAGCTTTTATTTTATTTATTAAGCTTTTTAAAAATAAGCTTACTTGTTCTTTGTTGTTGTTTTCTATTGTTATTAGCCTATCGCTGGGAATTTCGTCAGGGGGTTCAAAAGAGGATTTTTGCATGAGGTAAACGTTGAAATCTGCATCAGATATATCTTTCCTTGTTTGAAGCCTTTGCCTTATTATGTTTTCATCGGCTTTTACAAAGATAAAAAAATATTCATTGGGAAAGTTATCTATTACAAGTTTTCTTTGCCATTTTTTAAGGAATGTTGCATCCAGTATGACATCTTTGTGTTCTTTTGCCCTTTTTATAAGCTCTTCGTAAACTTTTTTAGTGGTTTCTTCGTCGTAAAAACTTCCAAACAAAGATTTTCTTATAACATCTGAGCGTAACCAATAAAAGCCCATACCTTCTAAAATTGAAGAAATGTAGGATTTACCGCTTCCAGAAAAGCCTATAGTAGCTATCTTCATTCAAAGATGACGCCGAGGTATGCCACTACCTTGTCAAAATCCTTCGTGACCATACCAGAATTTGTATACTCCACTGCGTAAACTTTTTTCACTTTGTCTTTTAAGGCTTCTATGGCAACTGCTGCTGGTATAAATCCACACATCGTGATGTTGTATTGGATAGCCCTTCTGTAAAGTTCTTTAGAATCAAGCCTTGATATGGCATCGTAAAGAAAGCTGTCCTTTTTTTGAGCTTCTTCTTGGGATATATAGTGAGACATATCAGAGCTAACCAATATGAGCGTATCTTCATCTACAAAAGCGGATAAAAACCTACCAAATTTTACTATCGTTTCATAATCTAAAAAGCCCAATATTATAGGAACTATAGTAAAATCTTTAAAATACACTTGTAAAAAAGGAAGCTGTACTTCCAAAGAATGTTCTTTAGTGTGAGCGTTGTGCTCTATTTCTATACCAAAAGAAGCGATTTTGTCTCTTAACTCTTTATTTATTTTTACCTCTCCAAGGGGTGTTTTCCAAGCATCGGCGTTGTCTATAGATATAACAGGCCCTTGCCCTGTGTGGTTTGGCCCCATCATGATGACGTTTTTCTTTGGTTTTAACCTTTTATAAACACTGCAGGCGGTGTGCCCGGAATATATATATCCAGCGTGGGGTACTATAACACCTTTAGCGTCCACATCTTGGATAACCTCGTTTTCACACACCAAGTCTATAGCTTTTAAAAGCGTTTCTTTTTCCCCCGGATAAAAAAGTCCAGCTACAGCTTCCTCTCTAATCATAAAAATATTATATAATAAAATATCTAATTCACTTGGAGGCAAAATATGGATGTTTTAGAAATTATGAAGATAATACCACACAGATATCCACTTTTGTTGGTGGATAAAATATTGGAAATGGAACTTGGAAAACGTATAGTTGGTTTAAAGAATGTAAGCATGAACGAGCCTTTTTTTCAGGGACATTTTCCCGGATATCCTTTGATGCCCGGCGTTTATATGCTTGAAGCCATGGCTCAAGTAGGTGGAATATTGATGATAAAGAGTCTTGGGCTTGAAATAGGAAAATATGCTGTGGTGTTTGCTGGTATAGACGAGGCTAGGTTTAAAAGGCCGGTGTATCCGGGAGACCAACTTATAATGGAGCTTGAAACCATATCTCTTAAAAAAACCATATCAAAAATGAAAGGAGTGGCTACGGTAAACAACCAAGTGGTGGCAGAGGCGATTTTAATGGCGGCTGCTAGAGAGCTTGAATCCATTAAAAAATGAGAGTTTTGTACACTTTTAATAAACCTTGGTATTACCACATGGCGCTTGATTCTGTTTTATTGTCTTTAAAAGCTCAAAACAAAATACCAAATACGTTGAGATTTTTGAGCTTTCAACCAGAGTGTGTATTGATAGGTTATCATCAAAATCCCTACGACGAAGTAAATTTAGAGCTTTGTGAATCTCTAAATATAGATGTAGGAAGAAGAAGAACAGGAGGAGGAGCTATATATTTTAACCAAGCTCAGATAGGATGGGAGGTAGTGGCTTCTTTAAAGGATTTTGATATAAAAAATTACGAAGAGCTTTCTCAATATATGTGCGAGAAAGTAGCAAAGGCCTTGTCAACGTTTGGTGTAAATGCTAAATATAGGCCAAGAAACGATATCGAGATAAACTCTAAAAAAATATCCGGTACTGGCGGTGTTTTACAAGGTGGGGCTTTTTTATATCAAGGTACCATACTTATAGATTTTGACCCAGACAAAATGGCTTCTTTGCTGAAAATACCTTACGAAAAACTACAAGATAAAAATATATCTTCTGCAAAAGAAAGAGTAACTTCTTTAAAACAAGAGCTTGGTTATAGTCCATCTTTTGAAGATATTGCAAAAGCTATAGAAAAAGAGTTTGAAGATTTTGGTTTAGAGCAAGGAACGTTGACAGAGGAAGAAACGAATTTACTTCTAGAGTTATCAAAAAAATTGAACTCTAAAGATTGGGTATTTGAAAATGAAATTACAGATAAACTTATAAGTACGAAAACAATACGCACCAAAGCTGGGACTTTTAAAATAAATTTCAAGATAGATAAATCAAAAAGGCTTTTAGAATACATAGTTATAAATGGAGATTTTTTTGCTACACCACCAAATGCTGTAAAAGATTTGGAAAGTCACCTTAAATTTTCTTACTTTGACGAAATAAGTCAAAAGGTAAAAACATTTTTTGATAAGACAAACCTAAAAATTTCTTTTATGACAGATGAAGAATTGTCTGATATTATCTTAAAAGCTATAAATGAATAAAACCTTATACGAAAAGTATGCCATCGTGCAAAAACAAGCGGCAAATGACCTTTTAGAAATTATAAAACATTTAAACTACGAAACTGCCCTTGATATAGGGGCTGGTACTGGATTTTTGACTAAACATATGAATAAATGCGTAGCTCTTGATATTGATAAAAGCCTGAAAACTTATCATAAAAACTTTTTGATAGGAAACGCTGAAGAACTCCCTTTTAAGGATAAGAGCTTTGACATCGTTGTTAGCAACTTCGCCTTACATCTTTGTGAACTTGATTTATCCATAAAAGAAATGATTAGAGTGTCAAAAAGGTACGTAGCTTGCTCTTTTCCGGTAAGGGGGAGTTTAGAAAATTGGATATACGATTTTCCAGATGAAAAAAGAGTTTTTGAGCTTTTAAAATCAAAAAACATAAAAGTATTTGAAAAAAAGGTATACCATTTAAACTTTACAAAGCTTGAGCTACTTAAGTTTATTAACAAAACCGGTAAACCAAAGAAAAAGTATAGCAATTATTTCATTGGTAAATCACAGATAAAAGATATATTATTAAAAGTAGAAAATCCTTCTTTTGTTGTGTTATCATTTTTAATAGAGGTGTGAAGACATGAAAAAAATTTTTGCAATATTATCTGTATTTGCCCTTTTGTTTTTCACAAACTCCTGCGTAAAGAAAAGTAGAGTAGAGCAAGCTACTTCGAATCAACAACCATCTAGCCAGTACCAACTCAATTTAAATGTACCAGTTTTGGCTCAGATGCAGAATGAACTTGTGCAAATTGTCAAAAAAGTATCTCCCTCTGTGGTAACGATATTTTCTACTCAAGAAGTAAACGTACCGCTTTTTCCACAAATACCTGGATTTGATCTTCCAACGCCTTCGATACCACAAGAAACAAAGGCTCTCGGGTCTGGTGTTATATTTGAATACAATCCAAAAGACGATACGTTTTTTATACTTACAAACAACCATGTTATAGCCCATAGCAAAAGCGTAGTGGTAAGCTTTGGCAACAACGAACAACATAGAGCTACGATAGTGGGGGCTGACCCAAAAACAGATTTAGCCGTACTAAAAGTCAGCGCCAAAGGTATAAAAGACCCAAGCTCCAGAGTAGCCACATTAGGAAACTCAGATACGTTGCAAGTGGGACAAATCGTATTGGCTATAGGTAACCCTTACGGTTTGGATAGGACTGTGACGATGGGTGTTATATCTGCTTTACATAGAAGTATAGGCTTAACTCAATATGAGAATTACATACAAACGGACGCTGCTATAAATCCAGGTAACAGCGGTGGTCCTCTTGTAAATATACAGGGCCAGGTAATAGGAATCAATTCTGCTATGGTAGAAGGTGGTCAAGGGCTTGGCTTTGCCATACCTATAAATTTAGCAAAATGGGTATCTTCTCAAATTATAAAACATGGTTCTGTTACAAGGGGATGGATAGGTGTAATGATACAACAAGTAACACCTAGTCTAGCAAAAGCTTTAAAAGTTCAAAACGGAGCTGTGGTAGTACAAGTTATGCCAAACGGCCCAGCAGATAAAGCCGGTATAAAAGTAGGGGATGTTGTAGTGGGTATAGATAACGAAAATATAAGCACTGTGCAACAGCTTCAATTTAAAGTGATGGAGACAAAACCTGGTACTACTCTCACGTTTCACATAGTAAGAAATGGAAAGCCCATGGACTTAAAGGTCACTATAGGGAAAATGCCTACAAATCCAACGTCTGTTAGTGAAACTCAAACTACGACGGACCTTGGTATATCTGTAGCAAACCTAACTCCCCAACAGATGCAAACTTACGGCGGCGGTGTTTATGTGGTAAGCGTAGACCCAAATAGTCCAGCAGCCAGCTCTCTTCAGCCTGGAGACGTTATACTAATGGTAAACAACCATCCTGTAAACTCTGTAAATGATTTCAAATCGCTTGTATCTCAATATGTAAAATCTGGGTATGTGTTGTTTTTGGTGGCAAGGGATGGGCAAAGGTTTTATGTGAGCATACAAACAAGGTGATTTAATATGTATTCTGATAGTGAACAAGATATCATCAACCAATATTTGAAGCGGGTCTCTAGTGTAAAGCTTTTAACGCCTCAAGAAGAAAAAGAGCTTGCCAAAAGAGCGAAAGCTGGTGATAAGGAAGCCTTGAAAGCCTTAGTAGAAGCAAACTTGAGATTTGTAGTAAGTGTAGCAAAGCAGTATATGGGGTATGGCATACCTTTGTCTGAGTTAATAGCGGCTGGCAATCTCGGTCTTTTGGAAGCGGCTACAAGGTTTGATCCAGATAAAAACGTAAAGTTTATATCCTATGCTGTATGGTGGATAAGGCAAGCTATAATGCAAGCTTTATCTCAACAAACCGGAGCTGTAAGGATACCTGTAAAGCACTCTCATCTTATAAGTGCAGTGGGACTTGCTTACAATGAGCTTTTAAAAGAGCTTGAAAGAGAACCTACCTACAAAGAAATAGCAGATTATATAAACAAAAAAAATATTATTAGAGAATTTAAAAAAGAAACAGGTTTTGCTCCTACGGAAGAGGAGTTAGAGCAGTCGATGAATCAAGAGCATAAATATACCGTAACTGAAGAGGATGTAAAAAAATGTTTACAGATATGTAAAACACCTCTTTCTTTGGATACGCCTGTAGGGGATAATCCAGACACTCTTTTCGTTGACCTTCTTAGCATATCTGATACAGACGAGATAGAAGAGGGTGTTATAAAAGATGTCTTGGAAAAGGAATTACACGATATAATCAGCAAACTTCCGGAGAAGGAGAGGAAAGTCTTGGAGCTGAGGTATGGTCTAAATGGCAACGAACCTCTAACGCTGAGAGAGATAGGAGATGCTTTAGGTATTTCAAGGGAAAGGGTAAGGCAGTTAGAAACAAGAGCTATTAAAAAACTAAGAAGCTTTGCTTTAAAAAGACATTTAAAAGATTTCTTAAGTTAGATGGATGGTTTTTATATAGGTTATAAACCAGTTGGTATATCATCTTCAAAGTTTGTACTTGATATAGCTAAAAGCCTAAATACAAAAGCAGGACATACTGGTACTCTTGATTTAGAGGCAGAAGGCATAATGATAGTGGCTCTTGGGCAAGCCACCAAATATACACAGTATTTCAATGCGCTTGAAAAAACTTACGAAGCGAAGGCTATACTTGGTATAAAGACAGATACTCAAGATATTACAGGAAATGTTATACAAAAAATTGAGGATATAAAAGTAAGCTGTGAAGATTTAAAAAATATATTAAGTAAGTTTGTAGGAGAAATAACTCAAGTACCACCCATTTACTCTGCTAAGAAAATAAACGGCAAAAAGGCTTATAAGTTAGCAAGAGAAAACAAAATGGAGCACTTTGAACTGAAACCTATAACAGTTAATATATATAGTATTGAGCTTTTAGAATGCAATATACCTTATTTTTCTATAAGGGCAAAAGTGTCAACCGGCACTTACATAAGAACCCTTATTAACGATATAGGAGATGCGTTGACAGTAGGAGCCACTACAGAGCTTATAAAAAGAATAGCCATTGGAAATTTTGACGAAGGTAGCGTAGGTAAAATATACAATATAAAAGATGCCCTTTATTTTTTACCACCTTTAATCTTAAACAATAACTTTATAAAAAGCCTAAAACACGGTAAAATATTAAAATATCATTCTCAAAACGGCATTTACAAACTTTTGTCAGAAGATGACAAGTTTCATGGTATTGTAGAAATAAAAAACGGCTTTTTAAAAGCTTTAAGAATGCAAAGTGATAATGATATGTATCATATTGACAAAATATAAAAATATGCTATTATTAAAGGCAAGAGATTAAGGTATATTTGAATATAACAATTCAAGTATTCCAGCGTCTCAAATTTTAGGAGGTTTTAGTTCCATGGGCATCACAGGCACAGTTAAGTGGTTCAGCAAAGAAAAAGGTTATGGATTCCTTACAAGGGATGATAACCAAGGCGACGTTTTCGTTCACTTCTCAGCAATTGACCCAAACAGACAAGGTTTCAAGACTTTAGTCCAAGGTCAAAGGGTGGAGTTTGAAGTAGACCAAGATTCAAAAGGTCCAAGGGCAAAAAACGTTCGCGTTTTATCTTAAGTGATATAAAATCCTATGCCTTCGCTTTTTTAGCGGGGGCATACGGGTCTTTCAAATTTATATAAAAATAATATCTAATCTAATCAAAATCAATCTGTAAAGTTATATAAAATTAAAACATTATTCAGCTAAATTAAATCAAAACTTTATTAAAATCAAAATATAACCTTTGATATAATATTAGTCTAATCTTAGCTGGAGGTTTTCTATGAAATTGCATGAGCATCAATCTAAGGAATTGCTCAAAAGATACGGCTTGCCTGTTCCTGAAGGGTACGCTGCTTTTAATTTAAACGAAGCGAAAGAAGCAGCTCAAGCTTTAGGTGGCTACCCATTGGTGGTAAAAGCTCAGATTCACTGTGGCGCTAGAGGGAAAGCCGGCGGTGTAAAGATTGTAAAATCAGATGAAGAGTTGGAATCATTTTCTGAATCCATGCTTGGAAAGGTGCTAAAAACTGTCCAATGTCCAAATGGGAAAGTGGTTTCAAGGCTTTTAATAGAAAAAGCAACTCCTATAGAAAAAGAGTTTTACCTTAGCATAACATTGGATAGATCAAATTCAAAAATACTTATAATGGCTTCTAAAGAAGGCGGCATGGAGATAGAGGAATTATCAAAGGAAAAACCAGATGCTATAATAAAAGAGTATGTAGACCCAGCCCTCGGTATAATGCCTTATCAAGCTAGAAAGTTGTCTTTTGAGCTGGGTTTAAATCCATCTTTGTTTGGTAAAATAGTTTCAAAGCTATATCAAGCTTACATGGATTTGGATGCTTCCTTGTTAGAGATAAATCCTTTGGTGCTTACAAAAGACGGTAATATAGTACTTTTAGATGCGAAGGTTGAAATAGATGATAATGCAGCTTTTAGACACAAAGATATAGAAGAGCTTGAAGATATCACTCAGATAGACCCGCTTGAAGTTGAAGCCAAAAAGTACGGCTTAAATTATATAAAACTAGAAGGCAATATAGGATGTATGGTAAATGGTGCTGGGCTTGCAATGACTACCATGGATATTATTAAGTTGGCTGGTGGCTCACCTGCAAACTTCTTAGACGTAGGCGGAGGAGCTTCTGTGGAGCAAATAGCCAACGCATTTAGAATACTTACATCCGATGAAAATGTAAAGGCTGTTTTTATAAATATATTTGGTGGAATATTGAGGTGTGATAGGCTTGCTCAAGGTTTGATAGAAGCTGCTAAAATGGTAAATATAAAGATTCCAGTGGTAGTAAGGCTAGAGGGCACAAACGTAGAAGAAGGAAGAAAGATATTAAAAGAATCTGGCTTAAACTTTGAGAGCGCTATAGATATGTGGGACGGTGCTCAGAAAGCTATAAAACTTGCACAATAAAGGAGGTTTTGTATGTCTATATTGGTAAATAAAAATACAAAAGTGGTAGTACAGGGTATAACCGGTAAAGAAGGCTCTTTTCATGCTATACAATGCAAAAACTACGGTACTCAAGTGGTGGCTGGAGTGACTCCGGGTAAAGAAGGTATAGAAGTAGAAGGTATACCTGTTTTTAACACTGTAGAAAATGCAGTGAAAAACACCGGAGCTAACTGTTCTTTAATATTTGTTCCACCTCCTTTTGCAGCAGACGCTATAGTAGAATCTGCAGACGCTGGTATTGAGCTTATAATATGTATAACAGAAGGTATTCCTGTAAAGGATATGATACCCGTAAAATATTATCTTAAGAAAAATTATCCCAATACAAAACTAATAGGTCCAAATTGTCCTGGAGCTATTACACCAGAAGAGGCAAAGGTAGGAATAATGCCAGGGCATATATTTAAAAAAGGAAACGTAGGCATAGTCTCAAGAAGCGGAACTTTGACTTATGAGGCTGCTTTTCAACTTTCTAACCTTGGAATAGGACAATCTAGTGCTATAGGTATAGGTGGTGATCCAGTCCATGGTTTGTCCCACAAAGACGTGATAGCACTTTTCAACGAAGACGAGGAGACAAAAGCTATACTTATGATAGGAGAGATAGGCGGTACATCGGAAGAAGAAGCTGCAGAATACATAGCTTCAAACGTTAAAAAACCGGTATTTGCTTATATAGCAGGTATTACAGCTCCTCCAGGTAAAAGAATGGGACACGCTGGAGCAATTATAAGCGGTGGTAAGGGAACTGCAGAATCAAAAATGAAAGCTTTGAAAGAGGCCAATGTGACTGTCATAGAAAATCCAGCTTTTATAGGTAAAGTTATAGCTGATGCATTATCATGATTAAAAAGGTAGCAAAAATTAACAGATTGTTATATTATAATAAGACTATTTTTAAGGAGGTATTTTGTTATGGCAAAAATCGTCAAAACCATAGTTGACCCTGATCTATGCACAGCCTGTGAGGTTTGCTATGATAGGGTTCCAGAGATATATAAAAACCGCGGAGACGGTATAGCTGAAGTTGTTAAATCAGATGTACCGCCAGAGCTTCAAGATGCGGTTTTAGAAGTAACGGATGAGTGCCCAAGCGGCGCTATAGCCACAGAAGTAATAGAAGAATGATATCTCGGAAAGGAGATTTTCTATAGAAATATATTTTGTAGGCACGGCCGGTGGCCGTGTTTCTACTTTTAAATATATAAGAAAATCAGGCGGCTTTATTATAAAAGCCGAAAACACAACAGCCCATATAGATCCCGGTCCTGGAGCCTTTTTAAACATTTTATCTCTTGGTTTTAGACCTTGGGATATGGATATATTTATCCTTTCTCATATACATTTAGACCATTCAGCAGATATAAACACGATGGTTGAGTCTGCTAAAGTTGGTTCCAAAGAATCTAATAAACAATTAGCTATAGGTGCTCCAGAAGATGCTTTTTATGGAAATGCGAAGGTTATATTAGATTTTATACTCAAGAAAACCGATAAACATTTTATCTTTAAAGAAGATGCCAGCTATATCTGGAAGGATTTAAAGATTGATATATTAAAAAAACACACCCATCATGGTGCCATAACGTATGGTATTGTTTTTAACAATAAAATAGCATATCATCCATGCGCAAAGTTTGAACCACATATAGTAGAGCATTATCCAAAAAGCGTAGAAGCGCTTATTTTAAATACAACCTTCTATAGACAAAGGCAAAATATAGACCATCTTTGTAAAGACGATGTTATAAATATATTAAATATAGTAAAACCAAAAATGGCTATTATTACGCATTTTGCTTCTGATATGCTTGAAGCTGGGCCAGAGAACGTAGCAAAAGAAATAGAAGATAAAACAAATGTAAAAACCATAGCTGCCTTTGATGGTGCTAAAATAATATTATGAATTTTTTAAAAAAACTTTCAAATCCAAGAGTAGTCACCGTAATAGCTATAGTTTACGGGCTTTTAATAGTAATATTAAAACCATATATAAGCAGTTCTCAGTTTATTTTTGGTGTTATAACGGAGACAATACTTATAGGCTTACTAATATTTATGGATGTGTTTAAGAAATAAAGGGGGCAAGCGTGAAGATAATAGCAGTATTGTTGGCAGTTTTATTTGTAAGCTTGGTCTTGTTTTTCCTTACAAGAAAAAGAGAATACCTTTACTACACAAAAAAAGGTAAATTATGGTTAGGTTTCGCTGGAGTTGCAGTTATTACCATGATGGACGAGCTCACCAGCATATTTTACGCACCTGGCGAAGCTTTTAGGTTCATAGGTTATAAGTCTATTACATATCTTTCACTTACATCGCTTTTGATATTTTTATACTCTCTTACTATGACTGAAATAGCTGAGATACTTGAAAACAACAAGATAAAAGGCGGCGGGGTATATAGCTTTTCCTATTTTGTGTTTGGTGCTACAGCATCTTTTATAGCAGCCGGTTCTATTATAGTAGATTATGTAAATACAGCTGTTATGTCTTCAATAAGCGCTGTAGAAAATTTAAACTTCTTTTTTCATTGGCCACTTGTATTTAAACTAGGTTTAGAGCTTTTGATAATATGGTTGATAGCTGGTTTAAATCTTGTAGGAGCAAAAGAAAATGCAAAAGTAACATACGCTTTGTTTGCGATAACAGCCTATGTGCTTACAATTTTGGCTTTTTTGGGTATATCTGAATTAGACCATACTCAAATTAGTAGAGTTGTATCCTCTTATAAAACAACCCTTTCACAAGATTTCTTAACGTTAGATCCTTTAAAAACTATAGAGCTTATATCTATTGGATTTGGATCAACTATTTTGGCTTACTCAGGCATAGAATCTGTGCTTCAAACCCACAAATTGGTGGAAAATTGGAAAACCATATATAAAGCTTATATAATGCTTGGGTTAACAGTAGGGATATTTACACCTTTAATAGGCACATTGGCTTTGGCAAGGGTAGAGAACCCATTGGATCACGTAGATGATCTTATAACTTACTACTCTAAACTTGTAGGCACAAATATAATGGCCATAGCGATAGTTATTTTAGCGTCTTTAACCCTTGCTTTTGCTGTCAACACTGCCTTGGTAGGCGCTACAGAGCTAATATCCACAATGGCTGACAACCATAAAGCTTATTGGATATCTACCACCAACAGGTTTCACGCTCACTACCGCATAATAATCTTTATGAGCGTATTTTTTTCGTTTATAGTACTCATAACCCAAGGAAACCAAGACATAGTTGCTGATATGTATGCAATAGGGCTTATAGCAACGTTTGTTATAAACACAGGCACTATAATACTTTACAAAATTGTAAGAGGAAATGCGCAAACAAAAGAATATAGAACGGGTATATTTAGAAATTTAATACTATTTATAGTGTTTCTATCAACGTTTATATATATAGTTATTCACAAGCCTTACGGTACTGCAATGTGGACATTTGTAGTACTATTTTTCATCATAGCTGGAAATATTGTGACTCGCATTAAAACTACTGAAGAAGAAGAAAAGATAGCCCAGATAGATAAATACGCCGATGTAATAGATTATATAGGCTCTTTACCGAAAGATAAGCCAATTCATATTTATTTTAGAAGGCCCTCTGAAAATGTTCACGAAATAGGCGAAAATATGATATATATAACATTTTTCTTTCTAAGGCAAAAAAGACCACCTAAGAAGCTTTTTAAAAGCCACTTTATATTGCCAGTAAATGCTTTTTGGGGCATAGGTTACAGCTCTAAGAAACTGTTAGAGGACATAAACAACCAATATCCAGATAAAATTTTCAACATACATTTTGGATGGCCTTTGTCTTCTTGGTTTGAGCGTATATTTACGGGTGTTATGGTATACAACATACTACAAATGCCAAAACAATTTCCAAACTGGAACTTTTTTATAGAATATAGATCTGGTACTTATAAGCCAAAGAAATGATACATTATCTTTTGGCATTTTTCTCGTCTTTATTTGCTGGCGGTATCAATGCTGTAGCAGGTGGCGGTACTTTGATAAGCTTTCCTACACTTATAGAGCTTGGTTTATCTTCAAAGATATCAAACACAACAAACACCGTTGCTTTATGGACAGGTTCATTGCTTGGAGCGATAGGTTATAAAAGCTATTTTAAAAATGCCTTGCCCACTATAAGAAAGCTTTTTGTACCGTCTTTGATAGGTGGTGTATTGGGTGGATTTTTGCTTTTATATACACCACAAAAAACTTTTAACTTCATAGTTCCTTTTCTCATACTCTTTGCAGCGATATTGTTTAGTTTTGGGCCAAAAATATCAAGGTTTACTTCTCGCATAAAAGCTAGATACATATTTTTAATACAGCTTATAACGGCTGTTTACGGTGGATACTTTGGTGCTGGTATGGGTATAGTTATGCTTGGAAGTATTACAGCTATTGGAATTGATGATATACACGTAGCAAATACTGTAAAAAATACTTTGGCTTTTTTGATAAACTTGAGTGCAGCTATACTGTTTTCTCTATACGGCAAAGTAGAATGGCATTATGCAACAATCATGATGTTTGGTTTTGCCGCCGGAGGTATACTATCTTCTTTAATATCTCAAAAAATAGATAGAGTTTATATAAGGATGTTTATAAATATTGTAGGATATACGTTGGCTATATACTACTTTGTAAAAGTGTATATTTTATGAGTATAAAAGCGTTGATGTATCACAGCGTGGGAATACCACCAAAAGAAGCTTTGTTGAAAAGCTTGTATACAAACCCAAGGCTTTTTGAAAATCAAGTTAAAATCTTGAAAGTTTTAGGTTTTAAAAGCGTAACTTCCGATGAAATTGTGGATTTTGTAAAAGGTAAAGATATGAAGAAAAAGGTGTGTATAACTTTTGACGATGCCTATGACGATGTGTTTGATAACGCTATACCAGTACTTAAAAAGCATGGTTTTAAAGCGATTATATTTGTACCGGTAAATCTTGTGGGAGAATACAACAAATGGGATTTTGAAAGATTAAACGTGAAAAAACCAGTAGCTTCTTGGAAACGTATAAAAGAGGCGTTGAAAGAAGGGTTTGAGATAGGCTCTCATGCGTTGACTCATACTCCATTGACCCATCTTGATGATAAAAGCTTAAAACAAGAAGTAGAGCTATCTAAAAAAATACTAGAAGATAAACTCGGCGTAGAAATTAAATCTTTTTGTTATCCATATGGAGATTATAACGAAAGAGTGATGGATTTTGTAAGAGAGGCTGGATATAAGTTGGCTTTTAGCGTGGATTCTGGGCATATAAAAAAAGGAGATAACCTTTACAATCTAAAAAGAATTCACATGAGGCATAACACAAACATTTTTAGGCTTTTATTGAAATTATCAGTTTTGTATAGATAAACCCTCCCTCCACTTCCACATCTTTAAACTTTAAGCTAAGCTTCTTATCTTTTCTATCTTTACCGGTATGGTGTTTCTTGCGGTGGCTCCGGTGACAAAATCTGTGAGCACATGTCCTTTTGGGCGTACTGGGTCTTGAATACCAAGCATATTTATATTGACGCCAGTTTGACGTAGCGGCATTGCTGGTAGCTTTTTATTGTTTATATATATAGTATCTGCACCTTCAGCCAACCTTCCAAGTCCATGTTCTATACCTATTGTACCTGGTGTTATACCTTCTTTTACTCTAACTATACCTATTATATATTGTCCAAATGGATTTGAAACTTTTACCAAATCCCCATACTTTATACCAAACTCTTTGGCAGTTTTGGAGTTTATATCTATGTAAGTAGAAAGTTTTATATCTCTTAGCTTATCAGAAGAGGCGTTTGGCGATGATAACACGTTTGATTTATAACCAAAGGCTATGAGAGAATATTGGTTTCTATCTACCTTTGTCCATAAGCTTGAACCATCTGCGCATATTGGTCCTTCTATGTACTTTGGCACTCCATGATAGTATTCTCCGGTGATGGCATCTTTAGTGCTTCCCAGTTCTTCGTTGTATATGTTTAGTATTTTTTTATACTTATGGTTTACGTATATACCATCATACGCTGTTTCGTAAGGGGCGTATCTGCCACCTCTACTCATAATTGTGGCTACTTTTCGCCAATTGTTGCCATTTATGGATTTTAAAAGTGGTACCCAATTGGTGAGGCCTGCAAGCTCTATATCCTCGTCTGTAGCGTCTGGCACTGGTGTTTCTTGCATGGCTAGATTTTCAAAAGCTCTTAAATAAAAATCGTGAGGCCTATGTAAAGGATATGTTTTGCCGTCTTTTCCTTTTATAGCATTGTCTCCAAAACCTGGTAGGTTTAGAGCTTTGCCAAGTTCTATAAAAAAGCTTTCTGCACAAATAGTTTCGCCGTTTTTAAACTTAGCATTGGGACTTTCTATAGCAGGATATCTAATAGTAGTTATCTTTGTCAGATAAGCGCCCCAAGGAGCCATAGCACCCCATTCTTCGTATAAAACGGTATCTGGTACTATGTAGTCTGCGTATGTACTAGTCTCGTTTATAAATGGGTCTATAGCAATGAAAAGAGGTATCTTTTTAGGGTCTTTCAGATATTCTATTACGTTTGAAAAGCCAGATTGAGCGTAAGCTGGATTTGAGTTTACTGTTATGAGAGCCTTTAAAGAATATGGATATCCATGGGCGGAAGACGCTATCCAGTCAGATTCAATAGCATTTGAGAATGGATACCATTTGTCTTTTGCGGGATAAGGATTTAACCCTTGAGCTTTTTTATTTTTATATTCTGTGGTATCTTGATATTTAAACCCAGCCCTATCTATACGAACCCCATGAGTTTTCACCTTTCCATCGTAATCAAGAAGATCATAAACTGGACCTTTGTATGCGTCGTAAGTCCCACCTTTTATAGCCATGCCGCCTTTATAGTTCATATTGCCTACCATCGCACCAAGCATTGCCACAGCGTAAGCGGTGTACATGCCTACGGTGTTCATAGCCCCTCCGTGTATATCTGTGGTAGCTTTTCTGCCGTAAGAAGTAAACTCTTGAGCTATTCTTACGATGGTTTCTTTTGGTACACCGCACATTTGAGCATACTCATCTAACGAATATTCAAAAGCTGCCTCTTTTAAAAGCTGAAAAGCGCTTTTTACATGGTAGGTTTTTCCATTTAAACTAACTTGCTGATCTACAAACAAAACACCAGTTCTCACATTTTTGGCGTTTTGCAACGAGTTTGTGGCAGCGTCTATGACGTAAGGGTCACCGTTAGCGTCTCTTAGGATTTTACCGTAGTCTTCTCCTTGGTCTTGTATGACAAGATGTGTGGCATTGGTATAGCTTACTTCGTTGGCAGCTTTCATAGCTTCTTCGCTTGGTATAGATAAATAAGGAGCGTTGTAGAGGTTGTTTTCTATAATGTATCTGAAAAGCCCCATAACAAAAGCTAAATCTTGCCCAGGATAAATGGGCACCCATTCGTACTTTGCGCCTATAGACATATTGTCACTATTTACCGCAGTAGGTGTAACAACCACTATCTTTTTTAAAGGTCCTTCAGTCCTAGCCCTTGCTAAAAGTTTGCCTTGACGTTTGAATGGGTTTCCAGCTTGGGCTGGTGCTGTACCTATGGATAGTATATACTCTGTATTGTCAAAATCTGGTTTGGCGTGAGGAAGCTTCTTGAAATCACCAAAATAAGCAGCTTGACCTATCCTCATTGCAAGACCGCACATTGAAGTATGTCCGGAGAAGTTAACAGTGCCAAAGGCTTTGACAAACCTATGTACTATAAATGTTTTTCTTCCATCGTCGTTGGTACCAAGCACGCCAAGTTGATTTGATTTTGGGCCATACTCTGGATTGTTGGGGTCTATAGGTGTATTTATATCCCTTATGCTTTTAAGACCTTCTACAAATCCTTCTCCAAATAAATTACCGCCGTTTACAATCTCTTGAATAAGCTGCTCTGGCTCTATTTCTACCCATTTATGTGAGCCTCTGGGACCAACTCTCTTTAGAGGTTTTGTTACTCTGTATCTAGTGTAAAGCTTATCAAATACTACATTTCCTCTAGCGCAAACCGTGGAACGGTTTTTAAGACCGGATTCATCTATGCCAGATACCCAAAAGATGCTTTCTTTTACAGGCTTATCGTAAGGAAGCCATGGATCTGAAGAAAGCAAATTGTAAGGATTTCCAAATACCCTTACAACTTTCCCGGTTTTTTTGTCGACCTTAATACGCACTCCACACTGGGTAGTACAGCCTATACACACCGTGTTTGCATAGTAATAATCTTTATTTACAACGTAATTGCCATTTTCGTTGGTAGGGGTTTTGGCTTTTAACAATTCTGGTAAATGTACGTTACCGTATATAGGAAATCTTGGTTTTGGACCTCTTCTTCCAAATGTAAAAAGATATTTAAATGTTTTCAAATATCCTAAAGCCATCGTACCAAGGCCGGCGGCCGATACGCCTAAAAGAAACTTTCTACGAGTAGTGTTCATCCTTTTACCTCCTTACCAAAGCCTTTGTACAAGTCATCTGTGTGGGGCAATAAAGCTATGGTAGCTGCTAAAAGCCCTATAATACCACTCCAGTTGGCTATCAAAGATTGTAAACTGTTGTGTCCAAATATTGGCATTGTATAAGTGAGAAAGCCTCCTATCATCTTTGGGAAGCTTTGCCCGCCTATTACAAGGCTGTATTTGAAATACCAGGCCCCAAAGGCTGCTAAAGCACCAGCTATAAACATAAAGAAAGCGGATTTTTTAAATCTACTAAAAGCGAGTATCATAGGCACAAACAAGAATAAACCTAAATCAAATACCAATATACCAATTAGATCTTCTTTGAAGTAAGCTCTCATATAGTATTTTGTAATGCCACTAAAAGCAAGACTAAAAGAGTACCAGAATAGGTCTAGAATTAATTCACCTACGATAGCCCAAGCCATTATATTAGCTACGGCAGCTATGTCGTCTCTATCTATTTCTTTACCCATAAGCTTTTGATATATAGGATAAAAAAACAATACAAACCCAGAACCAGATACTAAAGCAGATGTAAGCATAACAAGCGGTAATGCTGGAAAATGCACTAGCGGGAAAGCCACCAATATTCCTACAATGTAACCTGTATAAAATTCAACACCTATACCAAATAGAAGGCCTATTGCACCAAGATAAAACAATATCTTTCTATCTTTTTTGATGGCTTCTTCTGTTAAATCTAATCTATTTAGCGTTAAAAGCTTAAAAACTAACTTCAACCTATTGTCTTCAACGCTGTGGTATAAATTTACGAAGAACGGTCTATAGTAAGCTATCAAGCTAAGCAAAGAAAGTACCGTGTAAGTAGTTAACAGTATAACACCCCACTTCATGGGAGACGTTGGGAAGTGAGACCATCCGTATAAAAATACGTGGATCATTCTGCCAGGTTGTTTTAAATCATCTACTAAGTTTAAAGGGGCTATTGCTATGAAAGAGAATGCTATTAAAAGGCACATGCTCGCTAGCCTTTTAAATTTTTCCATACCAAAAACAGCGTAAAGGCTGTATATAAAGAAAGCCCCCACGCTTATACCACCTGTCCAAAAATAGTTTGGTATGTTTACACCCCATGGTCTAGAAGGGGTAATGGAAGAGGCAAACACCAAAATTTTGTGGTAAGTATCAAGCATCATGTTTGTAATCCTCCACGTTAACTATATCTTGAAGTGGCTTTAAAATCATCCACTCGGACTCTTCAGATTTTATTTTGTAATATTCTCTTGCTAAGTCATCTAAACTTTCAAAGTTAGTAGGTGGTGTATCCTGAAGTTCCCCGTAGAGATTTATGTAAAACACGTTCGGTATAGTGCCCTGTTCTGGCCTTAAAACACTCACTGGATAAGTTCTTATAAGCCTTGAAACTTCGCTGTTTG